>JAFSHE010000208.1 GCA_017440445.1 Oscillospiraceae bacterium
CGGGGGTCGTTTCAGTCTTTTTTCAGGTAGAATGCGGTGACGGTACGCTCCTCGCCCGATACATGGTCGAAGCCTTTAAGTACTATTCCGTCGTGGGACATAAGCTCTCCCGCAGAAAGCTCGTCAAGCGTGCAGGCGAATACGCTCTCGCCCGAGCAGACGATATGCATTTTGTCGCCGATTATGTTAAGTGCGCCATCTGTGCCGAGTCTTATCTCTTTGTATGTATCGGGGTCACGCATGGATGCGTACTGTATGGGACGGTAATTCAGCGCAAGGATGGATTCCATCGGCATGCTGTCCTTGTGCTTTTTCTTTTTCCTGAATCTGAACATGGGGAGCTCCTTTTCGTGGGTTTTGTCGTAGCACTAATCGCTGTCAGCGATACGGACACCTTGCATTTTAGCGGCATATTTCAATTCGTATACCGTATCTTTTTCGCTTGTTTTCGATATGCTATCCAGTTCTTTTTTCGCTTCTTCCAATGAGGCGTAAAAACCTAGCAGGGTCTGTTGGTTTATTCCAAGAATTCCCTTTGTAATTCCATAAAGGGCGCATACGGGAACTCTTACTTTCGCATTAGGTTTGGATATTCCTGTAATCAGGGTTCCTTCGCCTTTGTTGTCGGAATTTATTATTTCGATTTCAAATTCGTCAAAGGCTGAAAGTTTTCTTTTGTTGATATCAGAAATATATAGCTTTCTGGATACCTGAATGATCTGCTGATTATTATCATCGGCTCTGGATGTGTTTTCGTCTTTCATCAGATAATCAGTTGATACTTCAAAAAGATCACTTATCAGAACGATTTTTTCGGCATCGGGCAGGCTTGTTCCGCTTTCCCATTTTGATATTGCCTGTCGGGATACATTCAGTTTTTCTGCAAGCTGTTCTTGTGATAATCCGTTGCTTTTGCGTAGCTGCTGAATTTTTTCAGAAATACTCATAGTAATTCCTCCTTGTATAGTTTCAGGTACATCTTAACATGTTGAGAATATAAAGTCTACCATCAAAACGTGGAAAAATGTCAACCGATGGTTGCATTTCTGTCACAAAGTGGATCATCACTGTATTTTTCGTTTTTTATGCTACTTATTATATCATTGTTTCCCATCCGTGTCAACACAAAAGCCGCCCGTTTCCGAGCGGCCTTTATTGGTATTAATCCTCGCCTAGCTCAAAATTCTGAACTGCTTATCATGGTAGCTTCGGGTTGCCTTGATATATAGTTCAAACCAAAATAAATGCATCAAAAAATTCGGTACTGTTTAAAAATTCAGTATCTGACTCAAAGGATATATCGTACTCCTCATCAATCGAACTCATATCAGGATAATATGCTATAACGAAAGTATAATCGGATATACCACTTCGTTCCTGCCAATATTGATACATCTCATAAAACCAGTAAAAATCGCTCGGTTTTGTGCCTTCGGTACAATTATCCACAATCAAATACACGTATATATGTCCCGTGTATATGCTTAAATCATCCCCTGTATTAAGCTCTACGGAATCTTTCAAACTACGTTGATATGTACAAAAACAATTTGTATAATGACTAATCCCTTTGGGTATAAGAAAATCATCATAGATGATTTTGTTTATGAAACTATCTGCACGGTTTCCAGATAGACCATTCATATTTACTACACCATTACTTGCACTTACAGAAAATTTCACGCCATTCAGCTCGTATGTAAAATAGTCAGCTTCCTTATTCCATGGATTTATTTTTACGGAACCGTAATATTCAGAAATAAGCTTTGCCTCTGGATATTTTTCTGCAACATATCTAATAATTGCCTCTCTGTTTCGATGAGCTTCAAGCTGCCAGAATGCAGGTGCGTCAATATAATCCCACACAAAAAATACAGCGAATAGAACAGCGAGGATTAGTATGATTGTCTTTTTTCCGTGCTTGTTTTTGCTTGTCATATTTTGATCTTCCATTTTATTCCTCTTTTGCAGATAAATTAGATGGTATCGCTTTGTGCATCCTTTTTTTTCTAAAATAGCAACATAATATGCTACTTATTATATCATTGTTTCCTATCTGTGTCAACACAAAAGCCGCCCGTTTCCGAGCGGCCTTTATTGGTATTAATCCTCGCCTAGTTTCAGCGCCTTGTTGATGTTTATCTTTCTGATGATTCCGCCGAGGATGGTAAATCCGCCAAGCAGCATTATCGCTATGATAACGTACATCTTGATATAGTCGCCGCCGTCGCCCGTTACGATGAACGGAGGTATCTGATTGTTTGCATCGTACATCGTTCTGAACAGAGGTACGAACAGGTCGCTTGCTATGCCGCCCAGTACAAAGCCCGAGGCGATGGAAGCAACGCTGACAAGCAGCTGCTCATATCCAAGCGTTCCGATTATCTCGCCGAAGGTAACGCCCATCGCACGAAGCACACCGAACTGCAATGTTCTCGAGCGGATGGAGATTATCCAGTAGATAAGGAATCCGATTACCGTCATCAGCATGATAACTACAAATCCGAGGGTAAGCGCGCCGTTCATTCCCTGAAGCTCAGGGTCGGTCTTTTCCTCGATAAGCAGCTGAGAGCTGTCGGTTATGTGCTGTATCTTGATGTGCTTTTCTTCGATATCCGCATAAAGCTGCTCGCTGGTGGCATCGTCCTTAAGATTCAGCCATACCTGATAGGGCTGGAACTCTGTAACCTTGCGGATGTGGTTGTAGTTGCATACAAGGAAATCCTTTATTGCGGTCTCGCCCGAACGCTGGTTGATGACCACCTGCTCAGAGGGGTCTATTCCGGGCCAGTAGTCAACGAATGCCACTACTGTGAGTGTTACCGCATCGTTTCCGCTCCACTTTACGGTGATGTTATCTCCGAGCTGTACGCCCTTCTCCTCCCATGAGCGGGAAGCCAGAACGCCTGTCTTGCACTCTACCAGTGCGTTGCAGTAGTTCCACCAGTGAACGGGAAGCAGGTCATCTCTGAACCATGCGGTCTTTGAGAATTTACCGGGCTCTATGCACATCAGAGTGCTTTCAGCCTTGCTCTTGATACTGCCGAGTGCTGTGGATGCGTCTACTCTCAGTACCTTTGTGGCGGTCTCAACTCCGTCAAGCTCCTCGTAGCGGGCGAAGTCAGGCTCCACATAGCTTGTTTCGTCCTCCACAGACTGGAGCTGCCAGAAAACATCCAGTACGACA
The DNA here is from genome assembly GCA_017440445.1 of Oscillospiraceae bacterium. The sequence continues at coordinate 3,188 of JAFSHE010000208.1, forward strand.
TCTGTACCTGTGGAGTAGTATATTCTGTCGGATTTGCTGTTGTTTATCGCTCTTGCGGTGTTTGCGGAGAATATTCCCAGACCGAAGGTAAGGCAAAGGAACAGCATAAGGAAGCGCTCTCTGCCGCCCTGTGAGCGGGCAACCGCTGTTATCGCCACGTACTGGGAAACGCTCCAGAAGCGTTTGCCCACATGATAGATAAGCTTCAGCAGGTAGGGATAAAGTCTGATGAACAGAAGTCCGCCGCCTATGATAAACATAGTCGAGAACACGAAGTACATGGGATTTATGCTGCCGTCAGAAACAAATGTTCCGTCGGTAAACTGCTCGTCCAGCTTCTTTACAGTGAGGTAATACCACACCAGCGAGCCGCCCAGAAGCAGCACATCAACGCATATTTTCTCCCACAGTGCCATCTTAACGACCTTTGCCTTGCTCTGCTTGTATTTAACGATGGAGAGCTTGGACGCAGGAATAATGGGTATCATGGTGGTGATGAAGAACACTGCGATAGCGATAAACGCATAGATGAATGCGTCAAGGCTGAGCTTTGCGGCAAGTCCTGTTCTGTTTACGAACTCAAGGAAGCCGTTGGAAACTCCTAAGAAGCTGCACAGACACAGACCGATAAGCGGTGCGAATATCAGTGTGGCAAGTCCGAGAACTCCCGCCTCCATGGCGTAGATGCCGAATATCTGCTTTGAGGAGGCACCACGGCTCTTGAATACTGCTATTTCGTTCTTTTCCTGCTCTACATTGAGCTGCGATACCATGAACAGGTAGAACGCAAGCATTACAATGGAGGGTATCTGGAGTATCCACAGCATGGATTTCAGGTTTTCTGCACGGACTGCATACTCTGTCAGGATATCGTAGATACCCATCTTGAACTTGAAGCCGTATGCGGGGTAAAGCTCAAAATCCTGCTCTATCTGCTTTGTTACGGAGGAGAGTGCATTAAGGTCCATCTCCTGATAATCAAAGGAATAGCGGGAGGTTATATCGCTGAGCATGGTAACGCCCGTTGCCAGATAATCATTAAGGAATGTATCGTAATCCATCATCAGCGCATTGAGGTATTCTTCCATTGTTTCCGACCAGTAGCTGTCGTTTTCGCTGGACTGCTCGAACACACCGACTACGGTTACAGTAAGCGGCTCGGTCTTGCTGAAGAAGCTGTTCTGTATCTCGTAGGTGTTTCCGCATACGATACCGAGTATCTTCATACACTCGGCGTTGCATATTACTTCATAGCTGCCGTCTGCTGCTTTTCCTGCATTGTACATCCTGCCCTCAATGATGTTGATATGTTCCTCAATCGAACTCATACCCATCATCTTTATCCTTGTATTGGTCGGACCGAATACATACACATACTCGTCCATCAGCATTGTCTTGCTGTTGGCACGGGGGATGTCTATTGCGGCTGTGCGCTGGTCAACAAGTGTTGTCAGCGTCTGCACAGTTGCAAGACGCTCGTCGTAGGTGGATTTCATCTGCATCGAGGTGTTTACCACGTACTCGCCGGGATAAAGTCCTGTATCCTCCTGATACTGCTGCATGTCCTTTATAAGTATGCGCTGCAGCGACGCATCCATGTAGATGGGGACAGTACTCATCATTCCTGCCGCCAATAGAAAGCCTATGAAAAGACACAGCACCATCCATTTGGTGTTGCGCATCTTTCTGAAAAGAAGTGTTAACAAACCGTACCTCCGAATAAATCAACTTTGTTGCGCTTATCAGCGTACTACTACTCGGTCGCCTGCCTTAAGTCCGGATACTATCTCGGCTTCAGTGGCATTTGTTATACCTACGGTCACGTCAACCTCTTTCTTGTTGTCGTTTTCATCAAGTATAACAACGTAAGTGCGGTCGTCATCGCCGTTCTTTACGAGGTTTTTGGATATCACAACTGCATCTTTGTGTATCTCGTATACCGCAGTGATATCGGCAAGCTTTCCTACTGTAAGGTAGCTCGGGATATCTCCTGTAAACTCGCAGAATATCGACTCGGTATCGGATGCAAGGTGAGTGTATTCGTCATAAATACCCTCAACCACATCGTTTGGTGTCTTGGAAACATAGCCCTTGTAATCCATTCCATCCACTGTTATGGTAACTTCCTGATTAAGAGGGAAGGCACGCAGTGTATTGGAGGTGTACTGTATAAACAGCTTGGAAGGGTCTACTATTTTTACAATGGTCTTATATGCTGTAACGGTCTCGCCGGGTTTCATATCCTGAATGAAGCATACCTGACCCGACATACCTGCGTAAAGGTGCGAAACGTTCATCTGGCGCTCGTACTCTGCGAGAGTATTCTGCTCCATCTCATAGTCCAGCTTAGCTGTGGAGCTGCCCGATGAAAGATATGTAAGGCGTGCCTTTTCCACTATCAGCTTCTGCTGCTCGTACAGGTATTCAAGGTTGCCTGTGTCAAGCTCTGCCAGCAGGTCGCCTTCCTCCACAAACTGTCCGGGAACAACGTGTATCTTCTTCAGCATACCGCCGCTCTCTGTGAAGCCTGCGTTATATTCGCTCTTGCTTACCACATAGCCCGATGCCATGGTCTGGTTTGCGATATCCTTTATCTTGGCCGTGTAGGTGGAGTATGCCACATCCTCAATAGGGACGGTGGGCGGCTCCAGAAGCTCCTCCTCGGCGGGGAAGAAGTAACAGCCTGTCAGGGATAAGGCCGCAGCAGCGGCAACGATTATTTTTAGTATTTTATTCTTCATGTTTATACCTCGCGGATGAATTACATATTTCTACATATATACTATATCACGAACTTCTGAAAAACACTAGACCAAAATTCTAAAATCGTTACTAATAAATAAAAACGTACAAAAAGTTTGTACGTTTTTACCAGTTATGATTTGTATTGTCAATTATTGTAATTAATCAGGGAGGTGCGCTATCTGCCTCTTATATGTCCTTACCATTATAACAGAAGAAAGAATACAAGCTACGGCTTCAGCAGCAGGATAGCAGAAATATACCGACTTAGGTCCAACGAAATACAGAAGCACGATAAACACAGGGAGAAGCACCAACGCCTGTCTGATAGAGGATATCAGCAGGCTTGTAAAGCCTTTTCCCAGAGCCTGAAAGGTTCCGCTGCATACGATGGAAACTCCGCAGAAGATAAAGCACAGCGATATTATACGGAATGCCTGACAGCCTGCCTGCATGGTCTCCTCGGTAGGATTGAACATGCCCAGAAGCAGCTCGGGAATGAGCCAGAACAGCAGGGTTCCTACAACCATAACTGCGGTTGCAAATATCAGCGATATGCGCAGGGTATCCATAATTCGCTTTTTGCGGCGTGCGCCGTAATTATATGCTATAATAGGAATGATTCCGTTGTTCAGTCCGAAGATAGGCATAAACACAAAGCTCTGTATCTTGAAATATACACCGATGACCCAGACGGACAGCTCGCTTATCGGCATGAGCAGTCCGTTCATTACAGTGAGTATCACGGAATTCAGTGCCTGCATTATAATAGAAGGGAATCCGACCTGATAGATAGTAAGTATCATACGGCCATGGGGTTTCATCTGACGGAGGGATATCCTGAATTCCTTTGTCTTTTTTATAACAACGATAACTCCAAGAAGTGCGGCGAGAGTCTGTCCGCATATCGTTGCGATGGCTGCACCGGAAACTCCCATAGCAGGAAGTCCGAAATAACCGAATATCAGGATAGGATCCAGAATGATATTTGTTACGGCACCGATTATCTGAAGTATCATGCTCCATGTCGCATTTCCTGTGCCTTGCAGTATTCGCTCGCAGTTTATCTGCATAAAGACACCCAAAGAAGCACAGCAGCATATTTTCAGATAGGATATGCCCATCCCGCAAATCTCTGTGTTATCGGTAGTAGAGGTGAAGAATATGTCTGTAAAGAAAAGTCCGAATAGCAGGAATAAGACTGCTCCGCAGCCTGCAAGGAAAAATCCCTGGTTTGCTGCAATTCCTGCATCTTTGAAATTCTTCTCTCCCAGTTTACGGGACATAAGGCTGCTTGTACCAACGCCTGTTCCCACCGCCACTGCTATTATAAGCATCTGGATAGGGAATGCAAGAGAGATGGCCTTGGTGGCGTTCTCGTTGATCTGTGCAACAAATATGCTGTCTACTATATTATAGAGAGCCTGTACAAGATTGGATACTATAAGAGGTAATGCCATGGATATTACAAGCTTGTTGATCGGCATGGTGCCAAGCTTGTTTTCTTTAAAAGATGTATCTGCCGAAGGGGTACTCAATTATAAACACTTCCTTAATTTTTTTCACAACGGATAGTGTAGCACATTTTGCATTGAGTTGTCAATCGTTATGCGGGAAATTATTTGATAATGCGGATTGGAGAGGGGTTGTCTTGTGCAAGGTGCTGACAAAGAAAGGCTGAAAATGCGTTTCAGATGAATAAAATGCACAGAGTTGAAAAAAATAACGAAAAAAGGGTTGACAACCGCATTGGAAAGTGTTATAATACAAAAGCAGTCTGACAGAGCGACGGAAACGGCGCACTGGAGATCACGAAAAAAGTTTGAAAAAGTTCGAAAAAAGCACTTGACAAACGAAAAGAAAAGTGATATAATAGACAGGCTGCTGAAAAGCGGTGGTCACTGAGAAGAACGGTC
>JAFSHE010000209.1 GCA_017440445.1 Oscillospiraceae bacterium
ATGTTATATTTCTTTTTATGTTCATAACAGATCACCATCCTTGTTTATAATGATAACATTATTCCGCAAAATAATCAATAAAAAATTATGAACATATCTTTAAATTTTTAACATTCTACATGTTAAAAAACATAAACTTAAAATCATCAATCAGCCTTATAAAAAGATATGGTCGCATGTTCTGCAATTAAAAATACAAATATATTGACAAAAATCATTTACAGTATTATACTAAAAACAGAAAAAATATCAAGGAGCCGTCATGAAGATAAACGAACCCTTTTATCCATACAATACCGATGTAAGAAAGCTGCCCGTACATCTTACGGGAATAGGCGGCAGCGAATATCAGTGCCACATAGTGAGAAACGAGGGCTACCACTGGCATCAGATACTGTACTGCGCCGAGGGAAACGGTATACTTAAATATGACAACATCACCGTATCCATCGGAGAGGGCGACTTCTTTTTCCTGCCCGCAGGGTATCCGCACGAATACTATACCGAAAACAGCAGATGGGATGTAAGATGGGTGACCTTCGACGGATATGCGTGCGCACATATCCTGAGCCAGTTCAGTATGACTGCGCCTATAATCATCCGCCCACAGGAGTCCCCCGCCCTGCAGAAGCTGTTCACCAAGATGCTCACTGCGGTAAAGACTGACAGAATATACGGCGACTATGCCTGCTCGAGTTATATGTATGCGTACATAATAGAATTCCATCGCCTTATGGACACAAGAGCAAACAGGCTGAGAAACGACCGTGGCAGGATTCTTGCACCTGTACTGGACTACATAGATGAAAATTATCAAAATGACTTCCCGCTTACGGTACTGGCAGAGCTTGCGGGCATCACTCCGCAGCACCTGTGCCGTGTTTTCAGGGAAACTATGAATATGCGTCCCAACGAATATCTCACTCAGCGCAGATTGCAGGAGGCCAAAAGACTTCTTGAAAGAAACGAGCTTCCTGTTTCAGAGATCGCTGCACGCTCAGGGTTCCCTGATGCGGGATATTTCAGCACGGTGTTCAAAAAGCATGAGGGCGTTACCCCTGTGGAATACAAAAAACGCATCGGTCTGAAATAACGACAGTTCTTAATACGAAAAAGCAGTCCATTTTCGGACTGCTTTATTTTTTCACTATACGATGATCAGTCTACCTCTCCGAAGATGCGGTATTTAAGCCCGTTCATGATATCCACCGAGCCAAACACAGGCACTGCACCGTCACGCAGATACTGTACAACTCCGTCACAGCGGCTGCTGAACACATCATAGGGCGGCAGGCAGAAAAGCTCTCTGTTCTGCTGGATAGCATGCTCCGCAGTAAAACGGCATCCGCTTATATGAGGTGCTTCCACAACGAATGTTCCATGAGCAAGCCCCGAAATAATACGGTTACGATGGCAGAAATAATCGGGATCGACTGCCGTATGCGGAGGAAGCTCAGATATCACTGCGCCTCCGCTGCGGAGTATATTTTCCCGCAACGCTGAGGTCGCCGCGGGATATCCCACAAGACTTCCGCAGGCAAGCACACCTACGGTTGGCGCACCGTTATCAAGCGCAGCCTGATGCGCTGCACTGTCTATTCCCACTGCAAGTCCGCTGACGATCGCCACATCAAGCGCTGCAAGCTCTCCGCATATACGTGAAGCTGCATTTACCGCATACTGGCTTGGGTGTCGTGTACCGACCACCGCAAGGCTTACGCTATGGCTCAGCGCCTCAGCCGAACCCTGAACGAACAGCACCACGGGTGGCGCGGTTATATCCCGCAGCAGCTCGGGGTACGCCTTATCCTCAATGGTAATGATATCTATATTATGGGCTTTGCACTCGTCTATTATCGAATTGACCTCACGGCTGCGTATCTTTAACGCACGCTGTTTTTCCTCGTCACTTACAAGCTCGCATTTTCCGTCACGTATAGCCTCCGCAGTGGCACGTACTCCGCCGTAATGCTCCACAAGCTGCATGGTGCGTTCGTTATGCGGCAGCATCACAAGCAAAAGCCACAGCCATATTTCCGTATTCAAGATATCCACTCCTTATCCAAAAATATTCTGATATCTATTATACAGACATTCTCCTTTTTCGTCAACAGCAACTGACAAAATACATCTCCCCGTTGACATAATTTAACATGTATGGTACAATATCAACATAGACTCATTAACGTCTTATCATCATAAAAGGAGTGGGTATCATGGGCAACTACAAAAACTTTGAGCTTGTCGTATACTTTATTGCACATGGAGTAAAGAACATCGATGAAGCAAAGCTTCAGCAGCAGATAGACTTTTTCAAAAAGCACATGCGCCTTGACAAGGTGTACATCGAGCCATACAGAGATGGCTGCTATGCAAGCGAGGAGCAGCTTATCCTGTGCAGGGATATTTTCAAGCGTAACGGAATAAAAGCTCAGGGCGGTATCACCACCAGTATGCCCGACCCCGAGGGCGCTCCCAAAAAGCAGAGATTGTTCAACGTATTCTGCTACAATGACGAATACATGATGAACACCCTCAAGGATGTCTGCGAGATGAACGCAAGAGTATTTGACGGGTTCATTATCGATGACTTCTTTTTCACCAACTGCACCTGCGAAAAATGCAGAAACGGCAGGGATATCTTCAACAAGGAACACGGCATCACCGACGGAAGCTGGCAGGCATATCGCTGCGACCTGCTGCACAGTGCATCGCAGAAATATGTCATCGCTCCCGCAAAGGCGGTAAATCCCGATTGTAAGATAACCATCAAATATCCCAACTGGATGGAGTCCTATCAGGAAACAGGCTATGACCCCGCCTCACAGAAAGAGATATTCGACTACATCTACACAGGTACCGAAACCCGTGACCCGATAAACACCGACCAGCATCTTCCCCGTTATCTATCCTACTCGCTTATGAGCTACATGGAAAAGATGGCACCCGAAAGAAATGGCGGAGGTTGGTTTGACCCCTACGACTGCCGTATGATGGACTATTACCTTGAACAAGCTTATCTCACTGCGCTTTCCAAGCCTCGTGAGATGATGTTGTTCTGCTTCCAGAGCCTTGTTGATACTGTAAATGTTCCCGCTCTCGGCTTTATGCTGGATAAGCTTGATGAGCTTATCGGCAAGCTTGGCAGACCTGTTGGTATCCCCTGCTACATCCCTAATGCTTCTCAGGGAGAGGATAATGTTCAGGATTTCCTCGGAATGAACGGGTTCCCCGTACTTCCTACGCCCGAATTTGAGGATAACGCTCCCGCTATGCTGCTTACAGCCTCCTCCGCATACGATAAGGATATCATAAGCAAGCTGGAAAAATACGTAGCTAATGGCGGTAAGGCGATCGTTACAAACGGATTTATCAAGGCAACACTTGGCAAGGGTATCGAACGTATCACCTCCATCAGAAACAGGGACAGATATCTTACCACAAACAAATTCTGTGCAGAAAACTCCTTCTTCCATGACAGATGGGAGAGAGAGTCCTCCGAGAAGGCGCTTAGCTTCCCTATTCTTGAATTCAGGAACAACGCAACATGGGGCGCTGTCTGCAAGGCTATCGCAGAGGAAGAAGCCTGCACCCTGCTTGCCCGTGACGCTTACGGCAACGGTCAGATGTATACTCTTGTACTGCCTGAGGTATTTTCCGATATCAAATATCTTCCCGACACAGTGCTTTCACGAATGAGGAGAGAATTCTCCGTAAACGGAATTCGTCTTGACACAAAGGGACAGATAAGCCTGTTTGTCTACGACAACGACTGCTTTGTTATTTACCCGTACGTGGACAACGACACCTACGACAGCGATATCACAGTATTCATCGATGATGCGGAGAGTATAACGGATATCTCCACAGGAAGGACCATAAGCCCGCTCTACACTGAAAACGGCACATCTGCATTCAGGCTGAGGGCGCAGGTCGGAAAGATAGCCGCATTCAGGATAACAAGAAACAGTTAAGGCAAAGACCGACATCACACATAAAGCATAATAAATGCAGATCCCGAGAAGATATGATATCTTCTCGGGATTATTTTATATCGTCAGTGAACCGGGATTTATCTGTCGTTAAGTTGATTCAATATTTTTATAGTGTCATATCTTTCACCGCAAGTAGTACAAATCCAATCGCAATTACTTTTCTTTGCTTTCTTGTGGAGGAAATCTATTTTCCCACCGCACAACGGACAAGGATGCGGCGATTCATTCCACAGACTTTTCAGGAAGCTTACCACTTCATCTCTGCTACTCATTTTAAGCTTACCCAGTATATCTTTTTCCATAACATATCACTTCCAGAATTTCATTTATCGCTACACCGAACACTCCAAATATATCATAAAAAAGTCAAGGACACAGGCAATATAAAGCCACCTCTGACGCTAAGATCAAAAGTGGCTTGGATTTCTTCATGTTGCTGTCAGTTTTATTCCCTATGCAAAGCATATCAGCCGTTGAAATTCATGCCACGGAAATCATACGACAGCTCGAAATTACGGTCGGGGCAGCTTTTATAGAATCGCTCCGCTATTCTCTGTGCTATCATCTCCGCATTATCCGTGCTTGCCTCGGGGAGTATCACAACACACTGGCAGCTGCTGTATCTGGCTGCTACGTCAGAAATACGCAGCGAGCCTGATATAGCTCCCGCAAGAGTAGCCATGCTCTGCTCAAGCACGGAGCTGTCGGGTATCTCTCCGCTTACCGACTTCAGCGTAAACAGCATTATCTCAACAGAGCTGTGCGCTCTGCCTATGCATCTTGATATGTACGAATACAGCTTTCTGAAATCCTCATAGCCTACCGTATACGCTCCTGATGTGCTGCTTGTGGTCTCCTCTATCACCGTACACAAACGATCTATGTCTGTAAGTACAGGCTGGACAGACACCTCAGCCTCGGGCTTTGTATACACGCTCGCACCGCCTGAGTTAGTCATAGAAGCAAGGTACAGTGCCTTTTCCGCATATCTGACATGGTCATCAAAACATCTGCCCGTCATCGAAATTCCACAAGACACAGACACTCTGAACGAGGCTATGGTCTCAGTATAACAGCGTATCTCTGCAAGCACCTTCTCAGCGATCTTCAAGGCATTGTCAGCAGAGGAATTATCAGCAAGAAACAGACCGATAGCGTCACCATCGATACGGCATGCAAGGTCATTCTCTCCTGCATGAGCTTTCAGGATATCCGCACAGCTTTTCATGATATCATCCGCTGCCGCCTGTCCCAGAAGCTCCACAAGCTGTATAAGATTATCTGGTGAAAACAGCAGCATGGTACCCTTCCGACCGCAGGTAAGCAGCTCATTCACACGGAGCTCAGAGGTCTCAGGCGACATAAGTCCCGTCATAACATCCACACCGCCGTCACTGTCGGCGAGGGTAAAGGTTTTTACTTCAGCAGTATCATCACCATAAAGAGTAAAACCCTCCCGAAGCATCTCTATAAAAACTGCGGCAAGCTGAGGGTCAAACTGGCTGCCTGAACAACGCTGAAACTCCGATATAACATAATCGACCGACTGCTTTTTACGGTATACTCGGTTTGATGTCATGGCATCATAGGAGTCAGCTATGCCGATTATCCTTGCCCACAGAGGAATATCCTCGCCCTTAAGACCATTGGGATATCCGCTGCCGTCATAACGCTCGTGATGGTACAGTGCGCCCTCCTCTACATGGGGAAGCGATTTCAGCCCCTTAAGTATCTCACCGCCTGTGACAGGGTGCTTTTTGATTATGGAAAACTCCTCATTGGTCAGACGGGCAGGCTTATTAAGCACCGAATCAGGCACGCCTATCTTTCCGATATCATGCAGAAGTGCAATGTATCTGAGATTCTGACATTCCTCATCGCTCCATCCAAGCCTGCGTGCGAGAGCTTCCGAGCATTCCGCCACTCGTGCCGAATGACCTCTTGTGTACTCGTCCTTTGCCTCTATCGCACTGGATATAGCCATAATGGCATTTATAGTGACCCTTTCAAGCTCTGCGGTCTTTTCAGCAAGCCTTGCTTCAAGGTCGTTACGCAGCTCGTTAAGCTCGATAATACGGCTTATCCTGCTTTTCATTACCTCAGGGACAAAGGGCTTTGCCACAAAATCATCCGCTCCGAGTCTTAATATCTCGCTCTCCGTTTCGGGGCTGGAATCCGCTGTCAGAAATATTATCGGTATCTTAGTCCATTCCTCACGCTCTCTGATGCGTTTCATGGTCTCCCTGCCGTCCATCTCAGGCATCATAAGGTCAAGCATGATAAGACTCGGGGTCTTTTTCTCAAGAAACTGCAGCGCCTGCGCACCTGAAATAACAGGGGTCACCTGATATTCATCGGACAGCTCCTGCTTTGCCATCGCAAGATTTGCCTTATTATCGTCTACTACAAGAATATGATACATCCCTTAATGCCCCTCTCATTCATTATCCAGTATATCCGAAATTATCTCATTTGCACCATCGTAATCGTAATCGTCTATCTTCTCACGGACAGCACGTATTTTATCAGCAAGCGCATCTGATAGCTTGTATCCGAGTATCTTATCGACCGTTTCAAGCGCCTTGTCGCCCTCAAACTCGTCGATATATCCACGTATCCCGGAAAGACATTCGGTCAGGCGGTCCTTTGATATCTCCTCTGCGTCTGCGCTTATATCCTGCTTCTTTTCCGCAACGTAGGGTGCGATGCTGTCAAGCAGCATACAATACTCGGAAAGAAGCTTTTCCGCACCGCTTTCTATCGTGCGGATATCGCCTGCCTTTCCCGCCTTTTCCTGCTCAAATGCCGCCTGCGACAGCTCGTTTGCACCTATGCTGGCACAAACGCTCTTCATGGCATGGACTTCAATAGTATAGGTCGTGACATCCTTTTCTGCAAGGGCCGCACGTATCTTCTTTACCTTCTTGTAACCATCACCGTATACGACCTTAAGTATTGACAGGAAGGAATCAACATTACCCGAAAACTTCTTAAGAGCCTCATCGGTATTTATTCCTCGGATAGAGATGTCCGCTGCGTCCGCCGAAGCCTCCTGAGTCTGCTCCACATACACCTTCTGCTGCTTTTCACTGCTTATCCAGTGCGACAGTATCGTAAACAGACGCTTTGTATCAATGGGCTTTGCAAGGAAATCATTCATTCCCGCCTCAATAAATGCCTTTTCGACACCCTTCATGGCATTTGCGGTAAGGGCTACTATCGGCACGTTTCTTGCATAATCCGTACCAAGCTCACGTATCTTCTGTGTGGTCTCAACACCATCCATTATCGGCATCATGTGGTCCATGAAAATGATATCGTATGTATTGCCCTGTTCAATAAGCTCAAGTGCTTCAAATCCGCTTGCAGCAAGGGTTATCTCGGGCTTGTAGGTGGATATCAGACCCTCTGCGACCCTGAGGTTTACAAGGTTGTCATCCACGATAAGCACCCTCGCCTCGGGGCATACGAAGGAAACATCACTGTATCGCTGCTCGCTGCGGCGGAGTCCTGTGCTTACTCCGTTAAGCATGGAAACTATCGAATAAAGCATAACTGGCTTTCTGATAAACAGGATATCGTTGATTATATCGTCATCGGCAAAATCAGCCGCACCTATCATCGCTGACGGACGTATATTGCTGCTTCGCAGTCTTTCGTAACAGCTCTTTACCTGATCTACTGCGGTCTTGTAATCGAACAGCAGATAGTTTTCTGCGCCGTCAACTGCCTTAAGCTGCGATATCTCCTCCACCGAGGACAATACAGTATGCCTGATATCAAGCGAAGCCGCTGTTTTTATAATACTCTCACGGCAGTATTTATCAGGCTCATATAAAAATATATGATACTTTTTATCCTTGTCCGGAGAAGCGCAGGGTGCATTATCTGCCATCACCTGCTCGATCGCGACAGTAAATCTCGTTCCTTCTCCGAAACGGCTTGCTACTGTTATATCTCCATCCATCATTCTTGCCAATCTCCTTGCTATCGCCAGACCCAGACCTGTTCCCTGTATCTCACGGTTACGTCTGGAATTTACCTGCGTAAACTCCTCAAACAGATTCTGAAGATCCTCCTGCTTTATACCTATGCCTGTATCGCTGACATCGAAATATATCCTGACACGATTTCTTGCGGGGTATCTTACGCAATATACGCTGAGCGCTATCCGTCCCTTTGCGGTGAATTTTGTTGCATTTCCCATAATATTGAGAAGTATCTGCTTTACACGCAGCTCGTCACCGATAAGCGCAGCGGGAAGCTCGGGACTGACGTCCACTGTGAATGATATCTCCTTGCCCGAAATACGTGCATTGATAAGATTCTGAACATCATTGATGGTGGAGGATAATATGTATTCCTCCTTTGCCAGTACCATCCTGTTTGCGTCTATCTTCGAGAAATCCAGTATGTCATTTATTATCGCAAGCAGATTTGATGCGGAATTACGTATCGTAGTAACATACTCCGCATTTATCGGGGAAAGCTCTGAGCGCTCCAGCAGCTCGGACATTCCGCAGATAGCATTCATGGGAGTGCGTATCTCATGGGACATATTCGCAAGAAAGGCTGATTTTGCCTTGTCCGCCTCCTGTGCCTCGTTCTTTTTTATCTCAACAAGCCTTATAAGACAGTTGACGTTATCCGCATGCTGCTTTGCCCTCTCCACCTGCTTGTTGTTTGTTTTTATCAGGATGGCAAGAGCACCCGCACCCGAGGCATATATGAACATCTTAAGTATAAAATCTATAACAGGATTATCAGGATTCAGCTTTGCTGTTATAAGGTCCGGACAGAAGATAAATCCTGCTACATACAATAAAACAACAGCGATCATCTGTGTTACTATTATGCGGGTATCATGATATAATGCGGTAAGGCACAGGATAGGAAGCATTACCATCTCGAAATGCCCTGCATCGTTGCATGCGATACTGTGAAGCGCTGCGAGTATCAGCAGACCAGCGCCCACCATCGTTTCCTGAACACGTATAGAAACTCCGCTTTTGAATGTGGGATATGTCAGGATTACAGGAAGCGCTGCTGTTGCCAGCAGAACATACAATTCTACCTTTAAAATTATACACTCAACTATAATGATAACTGCAACAATAACAATGAAAAAATATATCAGCTTACCAATATACCGCCTGTCTGATACCAGACCATACATCTTGCTGTAATCTGCCAACCTGAACACTTCCCTTCGGAAAGATATATTTATACATATTATATTTTAACATATTTCCACTATTTAGTCAATAAAACACATGCTGTCTGCACATTATTTGTACATAGTATATAGTTCTTTTGGTCAATATCTGTTGACAAATACAACATCTTATATTATAATTTAATTTAATAAGTAATATTGAAATTATCTGCATCAGTAAGAAGGCGGTGAATATATGCGACACATCTTCATAATAAACCCTGCCGCAGGAAAAAAAGACTGTGCTGAAAGCATGCGTTCAAATATCGAAACAGTATGCGCAAAGCATGATATAGAGCCGCTTATCTTCACCTCGGAATACGCTGGATATGAGCGTGAAATGACTGAGAAGCTATGCGATCTGTTCCCTGATGAGCAGATAAGATTTTACAGCATCGGAGGCTCGGGAACCCTTACGAACATCGTATCGGGAATACGTGATCTGTCCACAACAGAGGTCGCATGTTATCCCACGGGACTTACCAATGACTTTCTCAAATGCTACGGAAAAACTGCGGTATATTTCCGCTCGCTCGACGCTCTTATAACAGGAAGGGTAGATAACGTTGATGTTATAGATATAAACGGCTACAGGTCACTTGACTTTGCATGCTTCGGGCTTGGTAACTCCTGCTTCAGCGACGCACTGATATTCAAGCTTATCTCCATGATAAGCTCCAATCTTGTTTATACCGTCAGCGTTGTTGTTGACCTGCTTCGTAACAAATGCGGAAAATACAATATCGAGATAGATGGAAAAGACTGCACAGGCGAGTATGCGATGGTGGCTTGCTTCAACGGAATATGCATGGGTGGAACGGTCACACCGCTAAAAGACCCCCGTCCGAACGACAGAACGCTTAACTTTGTTTTCGCAAGCAAGATGTCCAGAATACGACAGCTAAGGACGTTCATCGACTTCGCCAAGGGCAAGATCGAAAAGCACAAGGGTCGTATAAGACTTGTAAACGGACAGCACGCAGAGATATCAAGGGCTGACGGCAAGCCAACGGTATTCAACTGCGATGGAGAATGTGTACGCGGTATGAATAATGTCGTAAAGCTCTCGTCCGGTACGCTTAGATTTGTCGTGCCTGAAAACGCAAGCATCATCCCGCCGACAAAGCTTGATCCCGAGTCACTTTTCTGATACGGACGCATAACTGTACATACACAAATATCCCCCGCTGTTAATCAGGATAGTCATAAAGAAGAAAATCCAGAGAAGATTTATTTTTCTTCTCTGGATTTATTATTTCCTAAAAAATCATAATCTGTCCAATATTACTTTTACAATAAATATTATCAGATAGTGGAGCGGATAAAAGATATAGAAAAACCATTTTGCAAAGTTAGGGTGTTTGCCTTTTCTACCATTATAGAATATAGTCATGCAAAAATATGCCGCCATAAAAACTGCAAGCATAACAAACATATATAAAAGTAACTTAAATGTAGGAACTGTACCCAATGAGAAAAGATTTATTGAAGTGTGGAGAAATATCAGTAAGCTATACGCAATAAATCTCGCTTTCGGTCTGTCCCGTAAGATATGTAGGAATAATATGAATAATACGCCAAAAACCATCCAGTCCGAATAAAGTAACACTGTCACAGCATCACACAGGATAATAAGCAATATTCTTTGCCACAGCTTGAATCTACTTTCCCATGCAATAATGGAAAGCAATCCGAAAAACAGTGTAAATATCACATTGAACGTCCACCAACCGTATATCGGCTGAAATAAAAGCCAATGAAAAGGCTGTGAAATACAAGCAAACAATAACAGTCTTAACGCATATTTCTTTCTGTCCCTTGTATATTTGTATCCGTCGGCTATAAAGAAAAACATAACAGGCGGGCAAAAAAGTGATAAGCCTGAAATCAGAAGCAACGGTATAGGAAGTTCATATAGAGCAAGTTCTTTCTCCGGATGATTCATAAGATTTATCCAGGCTATCATATGGCCTATAAACATTGGAATATATGCAAGATATTTCATCATGTCACGATTCAATATCTTGATGTTACTGTTAATACACTTCATGATCGAACTCCTTCCTATCAATTCAAAGATGTTGATAAAACAATTCTAACAAGAATACCAGAAATAGTCAGCAACATAGGTAACATAACGCCTCTTTCGACATAAATACCAAAAGTGGCTTTGCAGTACCTCTATATAACAATCCATCTTATGGCAGTGGGGATTACTGTGATTATTCCAGTCCGGAGAGGAAATCGACCAGCGGCAGATGGTATTTTGCAGCAAGGGATTCCGCTTCACGGATTGCCGCTGTATCATGCATAGCAGCAGGGGTATGGGCATCAACGCCGATGATGGCGG
>JAFSHE010000210.1 GCA_017440445.1 Oscillospiraceae bacterium
GAAAGGAGGGAACGACATGCATCTGTCTGACAGAATAAAAAGAAAGTCAGCCATCATACTGCTTTTATGCGCCTTTTTAACAGGTTGTGCAGACAATGCGACTTTCCTCCCGAGCGTCAGCTCAGACAGCACACCTGCTGTTTCTGTGTCAGGAGAAACATCAACATCTGAGCCTGAGGTTACAGACAGTTCCGATACCGATAAATCGGACACCGAGCCTGTCAAAACTACCACATCATCAAGCAGCTCTCCGATTTCAAGCAACAGCTCCTCCGAGCCTGTCGAGATCGAACCGACAGAAAGCACTGACACGGAAGATACTTCCGAACCTGTTGAGAGTTCTTCGGAGAAAGATACTTCCTCGGAAGAAGTACCTGTCGAATCTCAACCGCCTGACACCTCTAAAACGGAAACTACAACTACTCCTGCAACTACAACTAAGGTTACAACAACAGTAACGACCAAGCCACCTGAGCCTGAAAAGCCACCTGCGGAGATCGTCATTCCCGAGATACTTACGCCTTCCTCACCGGGGACACAGGTGATTACTTCGGCTGACGGAAATGCTGTCATTGATTACAGCAACATGAATGAGGGCTACATTTCTGTATGCTATAACGGCTCAGCGCCTAAGGTGAAACTGCGTATCACCTGCAACGGAATACAATATAACCACAATGTTCCTGTTGACGGAAGTACGGAATACTTCCCACTATCCTTCGGAAGCGGTGAATATCAGGTACTTCTGTACGAAAACGTCAGCGGAAACAAATACAGTGAGGCTGCAAACCAGACAATAACCGCATCAATATCCGATGAAACACGGACATTCCTCTACCCTAACAATTATATCGAATTCAGCCGCTCCTCAGATTGCGTAAGGAAAGCTGCGGAACTTTGTGCAGGAGCAGATGATACGATCGAGAAAATCGCAGCGATATTTGTGTATATAACAGAAAACGTAACATACGACAAGCAGCTTGCCGCTACCGTACAAAGCGGATATGTTCCGTCACCCGACGCTACATTGTCAAAGAACACAGGTATTTGCTTTGATTATGCTTCCCTTTTTGCCGCTATGACAAGGTCGCAGGGTATTCCCACAAGATTATGTATAGGATACGCAAACCCAGAGATATACCATGCATGGAATGAAGTCTACACCAAGGAAACAGGCTGGATAACTCCTGAACTGTTTCTGGCTAAAAAGGGATATAACCTTGTTGACGCTACATTTTACTCTGGTTCGTCCAACAAGGAGCAGATAGCAGACTACATCTCAGAAAATGCAAATTACTCTGTAATATACTATTATTAAAGAAAAGAGCTGAATGATATGGCAATAAAACAATTGACCGCTGAAGAAACAGCATATTTCTGCGAGCAGCTTGCCTCTATGCTCAATTCAGGAATGCAGCTGAATGACGGACTTGATATCCTGTCCGAAGATATTGACGACAAGAGGATAAGAAACGTCTGTGAAATGCTGTCGAAATCCATCTACAACGAAAAAACACTTCATGAGGCCATGGAAGAATCAGGGGTATTCCCTGACTATGCGATAAACATGGTGCGGATAGGTGCTGTTTCAGGACGTCTTGAGGCGGTACTTCACGGACTTTGCGAATATTACGAAAACAGAGCCGCAACTCAAAGGACTCTGCGCTCCGCAGTGCTTCACCCGCTTATGCTGCTTATAATGATGACGGTAGTTATCATTGTACTGGTAGTACAGGTAATTCCAATGTTTGCTGATATCTTTTCACGCTTCGACAGCAGGATAGGCGCTACGGTCGACCAGACAGTAAGCTCTGCTTACAGCATGGGTATGGTACTGTTGATAGTGCTGCTTGTTATCGTGATTCTTTCCGCATTGATGGCGGTGCTGATACACCTCCCCTCCACACGTGCAAAGCTTGAAAGTATTTTTTCCTCCTTCCCGCTTATCGGAAGGACTATCCGCAGATTTTCTCAGGCGAAGCTCGCAAATGCTATGAGCGTTATGGTAGCAAGCGGAATCTCCCCTGAGGAAGCTCTCGAAAATGCAGTTAAGCTTGTTACTGAAAGAAAGCTGAAAGGTCAGATTGAAAACTGCGTTAAAGAGCTTTTTGATGGAAAATCCTTTGCTGATGCGGTATGCGACGCTCAGATGTTCCCGCCTGTATATGGACGTACTTTGAAGATTGCTTACACCGCAGGCTCCTTTGACACAGCATGGAAAAAGATAAGCGAAAAGTGTACAGACAGTGCAGAACAGACCCTTGCCAACATCATATCCTTTATAGAGCCTGCAATAATCATCATACTTGCAGCAATGATAGGCTCAATTCTGCTTACTATAATGGTTCCGCTGATGAATATCATGTCTGTACTCGGCTGATATGGAGGCTCACTATGATAAAAAAGATAAACAGAGTATTGCTGTTCTCTGTGTCGATATTACTATTTGCAGCAGTCATTATATGGTTTAACTGCGCCCTGTCAAAAACAGGAAAGGCAACTGACGAACATCAGCTTAATGCAGTACGTCAATCAGTAGAAAACGCTGTGACCATGTGCTACTCCATAGAAGGAAGCTATCCCCAGGACCTTAAATATCTTACGGAAAGCTACGGTGTAGTATATGACAGCTCAAAATATATCATCCACTACGAAAGCATTGGCGCTAACATCCGACCTACTGTAACAGTTATCGAAAGGAACGCTCAGTAATGAACAAATACAAAGGCAAAGGCCTTGCCGATATAGTCAGGACTGCCTCCAGCATGCTGCTGTTCCTTCTGTTTACAGGCTGCATGCTTATTATAATAGCTGCAGCTGCAAGCACATACAGTCGTATAACCAGAGGCTTTGACAGCACCTTCAACACATCCGCAGCGGTACGATATATCTCTAACAAGATACGCAGCGGCGACTCATGCGAGATAATCGAAAACGGTAATGGTATCGCCATCAACGACAGCGGTCTGATATGTGTTATATACTGTAACGGCGAAGGTATATATGAAAAGAACATCAGTGAAGGCTCTCCTCTTACAGCACAAGGCGGGGATAAGATATTCGATATCAGTGATATCGAAATAACATCAGACAATGATACCTATCGAATCACAGTATCCCACGGCGAGGAAACAGCTTCCTCAATGATAAGAGGAGGTGGGTATTTCTGAAAACACCAAAAACAGACAATTCAGGAAGAACTCCTAACCTCTTTCTGATAGAAATGCTGATAGCTTTACTGTTCTTCTGTATCTCGGGTGCAGTGATACTTCAGGTCTTTGCCTGTGCATACGGATATATGCAGAAGAACAAACGCTCTGACAGTGCAGCACTGTGCGCACAAGCCTGTGCAGAAGTATACTCCGGAAACGGAGATATTGAAGAAATGCTTTCAGATGTTTTCGGCAGAGAATATATTCCCGAAAACGGAATATACTCCATCTCTCTTAACGATGACTGCATGCCCTCCGAAGAAGCGACAATAACGCTTACTGTTTCAGAGACTGAAAACACCACTTCGGCAGGAACATTTTCTACTGCGACAGCAGAATTCAGCTACGATGACGAATGCTTCTATTCACTGAGTTTCTCAGCGTACATCCCAAAGAATGGAGGCGGTACAGATGAATAAGAACAAGCAAGGCTTCAAAGGCATCGGAATAGGTTATGTTTCCATTATGATGGTGTTTGCTGTAATATGTCTGACGATACTTGCGGTATTGTCATTTCAAGCGGCAGACTCCAGCAACACACTTACTCAGCGCAACTCTCAGTTCACGCATGAATACTACGCCGCAGATATAAAATCAAAGGAGATCCTTATGCAGCTTGACAATGCCGCTCTTGAGGCTTGTGACAGCGGTTTCTTTGAGGATGTTTTCCCCGAGCTTGCTGAAAAAATCGGTGATGTGTCAATAACACCATTGATGGATGGTTATTCAGCGTATTACAGTATTCCGCTGAATAACAGGCTCTCGCTGTCGGTCAGTGTTAAATTCACAGACGATCCTGACGGAAGATTTGAAATACAAGACTGGAAAACCGTTTCCGCAGACAGCAATAACGATGGTCTCAATGTATGGGACGGAGAATTCTGACAGAAAGGTACTATTATAATATAATATGGATATTAAGAATATTCTCATTGAAGCAGCTACCAACAATGCTTCCGATATCTTTATCATTTCAGGCGCAAAGCTGAGCTATAAAGCAAACAACCATCTTATCAGCATCGACAGCGCCCCTCTCTCCACTGCTGACACACGTAATCTTGCAGTACAGATATTCGCACTTGCTGATATGGAATACAGCGAGGAGGATCTTCCTGATAAGGAGATGGACTTCTCTTTCTCCATGCCAGGGCTGGGACGTTTCAGAGCCAATATTTACAAGCAACGTGGATCTTATGCGGCTATTCTGAGATATGTCCCATTTGAACTGCCTGACTCAGAAAAGCTGGGTATCCCTGACGAGGTCATGAAGCTTGGCGATAACAAAAGCGGAATTGTGCTTATCACAGGTCCCGCAAACAGCGGTAAATCCACTACACTTTCATGCATCATAGACAGGATAAACAAAACAAAGCACGGTCATATTATCACGATAGAGGACCCAATCGAATTTCTGCACAGACATGACAAATGTCTCATAAGCCAACGTGAGATAAATATCGATACCGTAAGCTATCTGGACGCACTCAGAGCAGCTCTCCGCCAGTCGCCTGATGTCATCCTCCTCGGAGAAATGAGAGATTACGAGACCATCAGCACAGCTATGACTGCTGCGGAAACAGGCCAGCTTGTTCTTTCTACGCTGCATACGCTTGGCGCGGCAAGCACTGTTGACAGAATAATCGATGTATTCCCCATCAATCAGCACCACCAGATAAGAATCCAGCTTTCTATGGTGCTTAACGCTGTCGTATCTCAGCAGTTACTGCCGTCTGTCGATGGAAAGCTTGTTCCCGCTTTCGAGATAATGACGATGAACAGTGCTATACGCACAATGATCCGTGAAGAAAAAACTCACCAGATAGATACCATCCTCCAGTCATCCCCCGGTATGCAGACAATGGATAGCTGTATATTCAAGCTATTCCGTGATGGAGCGATAACCGCAGAAACTGCCATAGAATACGCATATAACCCTGAAATAATGAAAAAAAGGCTTGTTTAACAAGCCTTTTTTACTTTATATGGATACATCATTGACATTTTGACGGGTTTTTCTTTTGAAGTTTAAATATTTTTATGTATAATGTGTATAAAAAATTTCTTGACACGTGTCGATTATAATGGTATAATACAAGTGAAATAGTATGCCTAATTACGGGATAGCTATACATTTTCTCAGAAAATACATCAACCTAATGCAGAAAGGGCGATCAAAATGAGTAATAAAAAGCGTAGAATTCGCAGCAAAGCGGTAGCCTCCTTTGCTTTCGCTTTAACATTGCTTGCTTCCAAAACAGCAACCACTATCAGTACCTCGGCGAACTATCTCCCCGAGGGTGATGTGACCAACTACACTGACGAAAGGGTATCAGGTGACGGTACATCGTACAAGCATGTTGCTGCCAATACCTATGTGGCAACCAGCAGCTCCTACTCTACCATTAATTACCTTAACTCCCTTAAACAGGTAAAGGACTTCGCAGTAGTTTCAAACTCCCTCTCCAGCACACATATCGAGGGAACTGTCTGCGTTTCTGACCTTAACCAGTTTGACATCTACAACACTAACTGCTCTAACAATATAAGCAACTACGTATGCTATCTTGATAAAGCTCCCGAAAGCGATTTCATGAAGATCGGTGTTGATTCAGGCTCGAAATATGAGCTGGTCTTTGGCTTTGATTTTGAAATAACAGGAAACAGAGATAGCAAGATCACATTTTCTGCAAACGGTAAAACATATACAATTGAAGTAAACGGTGCAGCTGAGAACCTCTCCATCAGAAAGGCTACGGACGGAGAGAACGTTACAAATATCAGCGGTATCATGGATGACCTTGCTGAAACAGGCTCTGACCTTATGAACGACAAGGACTGCGCATATAACGCAGACGCTGAAACAAGTGCTTTCGACTCTGCTGTAAAGGCTATCGCTGACGGAAGTGCTGTTTCCGGCGATACTATGGTCATCAATGTTCACGCAAGTGAGCTTGGTTCCAACGACAACAACATCGCTAAGCTTCTCAGCGAAAACAACGGTGTTCGCATCATCGTTAACGTGATTACAGAAAATGTCCAGGATGTTTATTTCGGTAACGTAAACGTTCCTGACTGGACTCAGTCGTGCGAAAACGTAATTTTTAACTTCGGTAACTTCTCAGGAAATATCTCTACTCCCCTCAACGGTGGTATCTTCGTTGCTCCGTACGCTACATTCTCCAATAATGGTAATGTAAACGGTGCTGTTATTGCAGATAAGGTAAATCAGGGTGCCGAGATTCATCAGGTAACAGGCGACTATGACTTCCCTACTGACGATGATATTCCTGATGATCCTGAATTAGATACAGATACAGACACAGATACAGATACAGACACAGATACAGATACAGA
>JAFSHE010000024.1 GCA_017440445.1 Oscillospiraceae bacterium
ATATTAAGAAAAATAATGTTAAAAATAAGACAAAATCGTGGAAATGTCAATAAATTTCCATTGAAACACTTGCATTATTCATAAAAAAGGTGTATAATATTTAATGGCTATTTGTATTCTTCGTACAGAAGGAGTACATGGTCTGCCCGGCAGCCGATGCCGCCGAGTGATACTTGCTATGAGGAGAAAAACTAATGAAAGCAGATCTACATTGTCATACCACTATTTCCGACGGTTCCCTCGGCATATCCGATATAATAAGACAGGCAGACAGGGATGATGTGCGCTATCTCGCCATCACCGACCACGACAGCCTTGCTTCCTCGTCGAGGGCGGCTGTTCTCGGTAAGAGATATAACGTGAACGTTATCCCCGCAGTGGAGTTCTCTGCATTTGACGGAGAGCGTGGCAGAAAGGTACATATCCTGTGCTACATGCCCAAGAAGCCCGACAGACTTGAGGGTCTGTGCCTGCGCACATCTGAGGGCAGGATGAACCTCGGCAAGCGCATGGCGATGAAGGTGCTTGAAAAATATCCCATCACTCTTGAGAGTATTCTGCGCTATTCTGCGGGCAGCAAGGCAATATACAAGTGTCACATCATGCATGCGCTGATGGACTATGGCTATACCACCGAGCTTTATGGCGAGGTCTACGATGAGATTTTCGACAGGGAGCATGGAATATGCCGTGACGAGGTAAAGACCGAGGCTGATTTCTATCCCGATGTTCACTTTGTTACTACGCTTATAAGAGCAAGCGGCGGAATTTCGGTAATGGCTCATCCTAAGGTATATGACAGCTTTGACCTGCTTAATGAGCTTGCAAAGAAGGGCGAGCTTGACGGAGTTGAGGTATGGCACACCAGTGCTGACGACGCTTTCAAGGCGAAGCTTACTGAGATAGCTGACCGCCACGACCTTATAAAGACAGGCGGCTCAGACTTCCATGGCTTCTATAATCATTACGCTATACAGATAGGCTCAAACCTTACGCCTGAGGACTCTCTTAACAGGATACTGGGTCACAAGGGCAAGGCTTAAATACATAAACAGATAAAGAAGGCAAAAGAAATGGACATAAAACAGCAGGCATTACAGAAGCATTATGAGTGGCAGGGAAAATTAGAGGTAGTTTCCCGTGCGAAGATAGAAACACGTGAGGATCTTTCTCTTGCGTATACTCCGGGAGTAGCCCAGCCCTGCCTTGAAATAGCAAAGGACCCCGAGCTTTCCTATAAGCTCACCCGCAGGAGCAACCTTGTTGCGGTCATCACAGACGGTACAGCGGTGCTGGGTCTTGGCGATATCGGCGGACTTGCGGGCATGCCCGTAATGGAGGGCAAGTGCTGCCTTTTCAAGGAGTTTGCTGATGTTGACGCATTCCCTCTCTGCATAAAGAGCAAGGACCCCGATGAGATAGTTCGCACTATCGAGCTTATCTCGGACAGCTTCGGCGGTATAAATCTTGAGGATATTTCCGCTCCCCGTTGTTTTGAGATAGAGGCAAAGCTTAAGGAGCGCCTTGACATTCCTGTATTCCATGACGACCAGCATGGTACGGCTATCGTTGTCGGCGCAGCTATGCTGAACGCTGTCAAGCTGACAGGTAAGAAGCTTTCCGACATCACAGTTGTGATAAACGGCGCAGGCTCTGCGGGCATTGCGATAGGCAAGTTCCTGCTGAAGCTTGGCATAGGCGACCTTATCATGGTTGACCTGTGCGGCGCACTCAACAGGAATGATAAGTACGACAATCCCGCCCACGCTGAGATGGCGCAGCTTTCAAACAAGAAGAACGTCAAGGGTACTCTCGCTGACGTTATGAAGGGCGCTGATGTATTCGTGGGAGTTTCAAAGCCAAACCTCGTTACTCCCGAAATGGTGCAGTCCATGGCGGAGAAGCCTGTACTTTTCCCGATGGCAAATCCCGACCCCGAGATAACCTACGAGCTTGCAAAGCAGTCCGGGGCATTCATCGTCGGCACGGGAAGAAGCGATTATCCCAATCAGATAAACAATGTACTGGTGTTCCCCGGAGTGTTCAAGGGTGCGCTCAGTGTACGTGCAAAGGCTATCACGGAGGAAATGAAGCTGGCTGCGGCACATGCGATAGCCGATTACATACCCGAGGACAAGCTGTCTGTTGATAACATCATCCCCAGCGCACTGGACAAGGCTGTTGCGGATGCTGTGGCTAAGGCAGTGGCTGACGAGTGGACAAGCTCCCTCAGCTGATACGGAGGAAAAATGGTTTACGAATTTACGCCGCGTGGAGTTTGCTCCCGCAAGATGATAATAGAGCTTGATAACGGCATAGTAAAGAGCCTTAAGGTGATAGGCGGCTGTGACGGAAATCTGAAGGGCATCTCAAAGCTTGTCGAGGGAATGTCCGCAGAGGATGTTATATCAAAGCTTGAGGGACTGCGCTGCGGGATGAAGAATACATCCTGTCCCGCACAGCTTGCCGAGGGTCTTAAGAAGGCTCTGGCGAAATAAATGTCGGCTGGTCCGACATCGAGGAGGAGATAAAAATGAATATGTCATCGCTGTTTGAGGGCGGAAGGACCGTCTTTTCGTTTGAGGTGTTCCCGCCGAAAAAGGACGGCTCCATTGATACGATATATTCAACGCTGGAGCAGCTGAGCGATCTGCACCCTGATTTTATCAGCGTTACATACGGTGCGGGCGGTTCGGCAGCAGGATGCTCTACACGTGAGCTTGCTACCTTCATCAAGGAGAAATGCCATACACAGTCGATCGCACACCTCACCTGTGTGAACTCCACAAAGGAGGATATCGACCGCATCATAAAGGAATTCGAGGAGCATGGCATAGAGAATGTTCTGGCGCTGCGTGGAGATATCAATCCTGCGTTTCCCCCGAAGGACGATTTCAGACATGCCAGCGACCTTATCGAATACATGAAAGCACGCAGCGACCTGCATTTCTCGGGCGCATGTTATCCTGAGTGCCATCCCGAGGCAAAGGATATGATAGATGACATCCGCAACCTTAAGAAAAAGGTGGATGCAGGTGCGGAGCATCTGATCTCGCAGTTGTTCTTTGAAAACAGTCATTTTTATGATTTCCTTGAAAAGGCAAGGATCGCAGGTATAAATGTGCCGATAGAAGCGGGAATAATGCCCTGCACCAATGCAAAGCAGATACAGCGTATGGTGTCTATGTGCGGAGCAAGCCTGC
>JAFSHE010000211.1 GCA_017440445.1 Oscillospiraceae bacterium
ATAAAGCTGTTTCCGCTTTATATGCTGATCATCGCCGCCTGTCAGATTACGAAATACCGGATCACATGGCTTTTTCCGATCCTTGGCCCCGGAACAAATGATCTGTTCAGGGGCGCAATTAAAGCTGCAGGATGGATTTCAACCGCCTCGGCGATACTGATTTTTTCAGTGATATTCGGCTTTCTGGGATGCTATTTTACTGCTGTGCTGCCGAGACCATGCTTTTTGCTGGTGCTGATGTTCGTGCCGTTTATTCTGTCGTCACGTACGGGCGGCGGTCTGCCGTTATGGCTGACTATCCCCACGATAGGCGCATATATGGCGTCGGTATTCTGCTCTGCGAAAAAGTGCGAAAGCTCCGATACAGTGGTCGTGAACGACGCTGAGGGTTTTCAGATGGTGGGCGCAGGCGTGCTTGCGGCTATCGTGATAACTGGTGTAGTGACGCTTCTTCCTAGAAGCACCGAAACTCCCGCAAAGGAGATCATAGACACTATAATCAGCAGAACTGGCGGTTTCTCCACCATGAATGCTGCGCTTACCAATTTCAAGAACAATTCCGCTGTCAACACAGGAGAAAATGATCCCTCCGACAATCTTTTGTTTACCGTACAGACGGATACCCCTATGTATATAGATAGATGGGTCTTTGATGTATACAACGGTGAGCGTGGTTGGACCATACTTAAGGAATATAATATGGGATACCCCACATGGGCGGAGCAGGAAAAGCTGCGCCGTGTGCCGAACTTGCTTTCTGCTCTGAAGCAGGGTGCTGAGGACGGGCTTCTCACGGAGTACGCAGATATCATTACAGAACTCCCTGAGCAGAAGCTCAACACAGGAAAGATGTACATACGTGTTATGGATGGTTCTTCCACGAGCGTCGTGCTGCATCCGTTGGGGACTTACGGGGTCGATATAGCAAATTATTCAGGTCAGTTGTACAGAACTCCCAAAGGAGAGATATTCACAAAAAGCAATGTAACAGATGCGTCATATCTGTTGACGTACAAGGCAGACGCTCCTGATTTCAGGTATATCGCAGCGGTGGAGGAGATAGGCTTTGAAAACCTGCTTACTGCGGCGGTGAGTGATGAGGTGCTGACCGAGGCGAAAGCGAGTGTATATTTTGACGAGCTGGAGCATGCGGAGGATTACCGCAGAAAAACAGGCACCTATGGCGTCAGTGAAAAGCTGTTCAGGCTTGCACTTCAGATAACGGAGGGCTGCGAAACTGACCTGCACAAGGCAATGGCACTTGAAAGCTGGTTTGGCGAGCAGGGTTTTCTGTATGATATGGCATTCGTACCTGAGGAGCTTACAGCGGATTATTTCGTGACTGAAAGCCGCAGAGGAATATGCAGTGACTTCGCCACTGCCATGACCCTGATGGCGAGAGCTGCGGGACTTCCTGCACGGTATACCGAGGGCTTTGCACTGACGGAGGATATCCGTGACTCCAACGGAGTTTATAAGGTAACGGGCGAGAATGCTCATGCATACTGTCAGGTATATATTGAGGGCTTTGGTTGGATAAGCTTTGACCCGACTCGCTATGTGAAGGTGGTTGAGGCTGATACTTCTCCGTGGCTGATGCCTCTTATCATAGTGATATTATCTGTGATAGCCCTGCTTCTGGCAGGATATCTGCTGAGAAATCAGCTTCGTGGTGTGTGGCTTGCTGTAAGCTACCCAATGCGCTCGTATGATTCTCGTGTGAGAGGGGTATATCTCGAAGCAAGGCGGCTTGCATGCGCAATAAGCGGACGTGAGGAGCGGTCGCTTTCCTCGGGAGAGGTGGAAAAAATATTGACAAATACCCTCTCAATGTCGTCGGAGGCAGAGGAGATACGAGCTGCGGCAGATGAGCTGCTGTACTCGGGCGAGGATAAGGGCTGTGCGGACACAAAGAGCCTTTACGCTTGCCTTAAACGGCTGCGCAGGCAGAAAAGGAGGCTTGGAAGATGACGGTTTCAGGTCTTATAATGTCGCTGTGCTTTGCTGCGATATTCCTTATTTTCATCAACGGCGAGATAGGCTGGCTGATGATATACATACTTATTGGCGCTGCATTCGTTTCCTTTGTGGTGTGCTTTTTTTCCAGAAAGCATTTCTCTGTATCGGCTGAGGAGTTTTCGGGGCTTGTACGGGCAGATTCGGAATGTACTATGGTGCTGACTATCGCAAAAAAAGGTCTGTGTTTTCTTCCTTTTATTACAGTAGAGGGAACGTTTGCGGGGCAGAAGTTTGCTGTCAGGACCTCGCTCCTTTTCAGAAATTCCACCCGTGCAGAGGTTAAAGTAGTGCTTGATGAGTGCGGACTTCAGCGGGCGCACATCACCCGCACTGTCGTAGGAGATTTTACAGGTCTGTTTCGTTTTAAAAGGACGTGGGATGTCAGCACCACCGCAGCAGTGCTGCCTCGGGAAAAGGAATATATCGGTCCCGAGGTGATACCCAGTATGCTGCCCTCTGAGGATGAGGACAGGGAGGAGGGTGCATCAGTTTCCTTTGGCGGAACGCCTGGATACGAGCATCGTCCTTATATTGAAGGAGATTCTCCGCGCAGGATAAACTATAAGCTTTCCGCAAAAAAGCAGCAGCTTATGGTCAGGCTTGATGAAAGCAGCGGAACTGAGAGTACAAACATCGTGCTTTCGGCGGATGCGGACGGGAACTGTGCGGAGCAGGCTTACGCACTTGCTGCAAAGCTTGTGAACGGAGGCTCGCCTGCGGCTGTATACCATCTCGGGGAGAGTTGTTCAGCGGCAACTCCCGCATCGCTTTCTAAGCTAAGAGAGTGGATAGCGTTCCGTGATCTCCATACCGAGGGAGGAGAAACGCTTATGCCGGCAGGCAGAGTGTGCGTTCTGATTTCTCCACAGGGAATATCTGTTGCATAAAGAACAGCCCTTTTCGGGGCTGTTTGAGACCGTCGAAAAAGTCCCGTTGGGACTTTTCCGCCGAAACATCCGCACTGCCCGCACTCGTTGGCGGCTACGCCGTCAACTCGCACAGTTGTGCGGATAGAAGTGTTTTTTGGTGTGGCAGAGCCACACCAAAAAAGTTATCTAAATAGCCCGCTACGCGGGCAAATACATACTTTTTCGACAAGCTGAAACAGCTCTTTTTGGGGCTGTTTTCGTTTGTCTGTGGATTTCTGCGCATAAAATATACACTAAATCTGTATCGAATGTATTTAACAGGTGCTGATATTACAGTGCATTAACGCTGAAAAAATCCTGTGTTCATGGTAATATAAACGGATATGTCGGACAATATAACACTTTCAGACAAATAAAGCATTCTTAACATCAAAAAAAGTTTATGAAAAATTAAAAAAACACTAGCATTTTTCTTGAATATCTGTTATAATAGAATATGTGGCGAAGTATGCCCTTTTATAGTGGCAGAATTTACCGCAAAAGAAGTAAAAAATGCTGCACTTTAGCCGTGCACGGCACTTGCAGTGTTAATTTAATTCAGGAGGAATATTCCAATGGCAAAAAAGTATTGTTATCTGTTCTCCGAGGGTAATGCAGACATGCGTGAGATCCTCGGCGGTAAGGGTGCAAACCTGGCTGAGATGACCAACATGGGTCTTCCCGTTCCCCAGGGCTTCACAATCTCTACTGAGGCCTGCACAGCTTACTACGATGACGGTCGTC
>JAFSHE010000212.1 GCA_017440445.1 Oscillospiraceae bacterium
CAATTGCTTGCACAATTGATCTCATCACATATATATTGTTTACATTTCCAAGCTTTCCACATTCAACAGAAAATCATACACACTTATAACAAGTATGCCATCATCGGTATAGCTGGGAGCTGTCGTGTCCTTTACTACAATTATCTTCTTGAACGAATCATCTATCCGCAGCAGCGAGTTTGACTCCTGCTGCATTTTTTCGCTGTCGGGAATAGCAAAGGCGGACTGAACATAATACCGCTTGGAACCTTTATTGCACACAAAATCCACTTCTAGCTGCTTGCGTACAAGGCTACCGTTCTTATCCTTCTGACTAACTGTAACTATTCCTACATCTACATTAAAGCCTCTTGCCAGAAGTTCGTTGTAGATAATGTTCTCCATTGTGTGGTTTTCTTCGATCTGACGGAAATTGATACGGGCATTACGCAATCCCACATCGCTGAAATAGTATTTTTGTGGAGTGTCAATATACTTTCTGCCTTTTATATCATAGCGAGTGGCTCTGCCAACTACAAAGGCATCACAGAGATAATCAAGATAGCTTTTTATGGTGTTAGAGCTTATAGTCTTATTCTTCTTGCTCTTAAATGTGTCAGCGAGCTTTTTCGGGTTGGTAAGTGAGCCGATTCCCGATGAAAGGATATCTATCAACTCCTCAAATTCTTCCTTGTTCTTTATGCTGTGTCTGCCCACGATGTCATTGATGTAGGTTTCCTTAAACAAGGTCTTGAGCAGCTCGATTTTTTGTTCGGGAGTGGGGAGCAGCACAACAGGGGGCAGACCGCCGTACAGAACATACTCGTTCCAACCATCATACTTGTTGCCTTCATACACCGACATAAATTCCGCAAAGGAAAGCGGCTGGATATGAAGTTCATCACCACGACCACGGAACTCTGTAATTATATCCTTGGATAGGAAACGGGCATTGCTGCCTGTTACATAAACATCTACATTCTTGATACGCATTAGCCCATTAAGAACAGATTCAAACTCGCCTAACAGCTGCACTTCGTCAAGTAGAATATAATACATATTATCATCAACGAGCTGCTCCTTGATAAAAGGATACAGCACTTCAGGATCACGATATTTTTTATTCTCAAAGCTGTCAAAGGCAATCTCGATAATGTGGCTCTCGTCAACACCGTTTTCTATAAGGTAATTTTTGAATAATGAAAAGAGAAGATATGACTTTCCGCAGCGTCGTATTCCTGTAACCACTTTAATCAGACCGTTGTGCTTTTTCATTATCAGCTTGTTAAGGTAATGATCTCGTTTTATTTCCATATAGTACACCTCTATTGAATTTTTTTGCATATTTGACAGTAAATTTTCAGTAGACTGATTATATTATACCCTTATATTTATGAATAGTCAATATCTCTATTGAAAAAACAGTGCAAAATATGCAAAAATTCTCAATGAATAGAAACAGGTGCGACACGGTGTCGCACCTGATGAAAAATTGTCCGTTACACAATTTGTACTTCTCCAGAAATAATATCAGGCAGATGTTTGGATGTAATTGTGTACTTTATTGATGAGAATGGTTCTTTTACAAATATAATGCACTTTTTATATGTACTGTTATAAAAAAGACCGCAAAAAAATTTCACTACGATGATGCTTTAAAAGGGAATAATCTTAAGTCATTTAAGATATTGTTACCAGAAGGAGAAAACGGTGAGCCAGATTGGGCATATATGGATAGCTATATGCGTCTAATTGAAGAAAAGGCAAAAAATAAAATGGAAGTACTTTTATCATTGCTAAATCAAGAAGATTGAAATTATTATGTTCGCTAAAAATGGCAGGGATAACCACCACGTTATCCCTGTAATTTTATTTATACACTACAATCTCATCCAAGTCACACAACACAATACGTCTGTCACTTTCCGACTCTTTGATTACATTCTCATCAAACCCAGACTCCGAGAACAGATAGTAGTAAAATTCTGCCTTATCCTTATACGATGCCAGCTTTGCAGCGGTATCGAGGTATTCTGAATATCTGAACGGCTTGCCCTTGAATTTGCACTCTCCCACAAGATACTTGTCGGACTGCTTTGAAATCGCCAGCAGGTCAATCTCGGTGTCGGCAAGCTCGGTCTGATTTTCCTTTCTTCGTACAGTTGTCTTGCCCCACCATCTGCCCATCTTCGAGTATCTGAACGGCAGCTCGCCTGCTTTCTGCAATTCTCTCACATACTCTCGGCAGACATCCTCAAAGGACATTGCCGCAAATTCGTGGAGCAACGGCTCAACGGAGTATTTATAAACACCGTCAACATCTCCGCCTTCAAGCTCGGATATATTTGTGAACACAAAGGCATACCAGAAACGGAAGAAATTATCGGTAATTCGGTACAAGCCTCTGTTTGTGTTGGCTTTCTCCTTTGTGCTTTCCGATACGGAAAATTCACGCTCAACGATTCCCAGCTCAATGAGATTTTTCAGATACACGCTGGTTTTCGATGTGTCATCAATAAGCGATTTTACGCTTATATCATTCAGCTTTGTATTTCCGAGGGCGACTGCCTCGATAATGGAGTTGTAAACGGGAGTTTCACGCAGCTCCTGTCTTAACAGAAACTCGACCTCGCTGTATAAGGCACTACCTTTTGTAAGAATACTCTTTTTGATATTCTCTTCAAGCGTTTTGCTGTTATCAAACTGCTGTAAGTAATGAGGAATACCGCCAAGAACGGAATATGCGATGACCTTATCTCTTGCAGAGTAGTCGGGGAAGAATTTTACTGCGTCGTAAAATCCCATTTCGGTCATTTTATATATGCCTGTTGCACGTCCATAAAGCGGATTTTTCTCGGCAAGCAGTTCCTTTTCAATAAAGCTCATAGCACTGCCACAGAGAACAAGCATTATGTTTTCATCTTTGAGGATTTCGTCCCATAGGTTTTGAAGAATTGAGGGAACACTCTCGTTACCTTTGCACATATATGGAAATTCATCAATAACAACCAGCTTTTTCTTGTCGCCGTAGGGCAGTTCAGTTATACTGCGGATTGCCTTATCCCAGTCGGAAAACTCCGATATATATGCACTTGCAGGGATATTTTCCCTTAAGAGTTTTTCGGAGAATGTTTTAAGCTGGAGCCTGTCGGTACATTCACGACAGGAGAAAAAAAGATGCGGCTTACCCTTGCAGAACTGTCGCAATGTTTCAGTTTTGCCCACACGTCTGCGACCGTAAAGAACTATAAGCTCGCCCTTGTTGCTGTTGTAGCGGTCATTCAAAAATTGTAATTCAGCTTCTCTTCCTATGAACATATATCTCACCTCGTTTATCTAATCGTGATTTAGTAAATCGTGATTTGATATTATTATACCCCATAATTCTATAAAAATCAAGAGGAAAGAGAAATTTTGTTGATAAAATCAGACGATACTCCTTCTCTGATATTGTAAGCCACAATCAAAAACTAACAAACAACTAACAAAACGGAAAGAAAACGGCATTGTAATGCGAATATAAGTTACCCAAGCGATAAGAAATCTTATCCAAGAGATAATTTCAGCCTACGGGCATTATCGATACGAGAAAACGACCTCCCTGTTTTTGCAGGGAGGTTTTTTGTGTATTCGTTGAAGATCACTCATGCCGAGGTACATTTCTCTGCCACCTGCGAGCGGCCACAAGCTTCGGGGAATACTCGTCAAGCTCGGTGAATGTGCCTATATGCCTCGTCCGAGAGCGATCAGCTGTTGGCAGGGGCGGCGCAGACGGAGGTCATCCTGCTGTTGCAATATTGGAAAAAATATGTTATACTGAAAGCGTTGGTTTAGTTCATCTGATGAACGGTCTATTTTGGAGAAAAAAATGCAGAATGATATTATCGGTATACTGGGACTGAACGAGCTTTTCTCGCTTCAGGAAAACGACAGGACTATCACAGTTATCTCGGCTGACAGCGCACAGCGACTGGTGCTTGAGAAGCTTTACGGTGCTTTACTGGTGCGTGAGAATTCTATCTGCGCCATATCTGCGGAAAAACTGTACCGCACGCTAAACAATGCGCTGCCGATAAACATTATCGTGCTTCCCTCGGCAGCTGAGGGAACAAACGGGATAATGGAACATCTCGGCGCACTGCCGATAAGCTTTCCCTGTGAGGGCTGCGCATATCTTCTGGAGCCTGCGGGCGGAGAGGGTGTGTTCTATCACACCGAGGTCAGGGACTACCCTGCGGAGGACATCGCCTCGCTGCTGCACTCGGTATACTGGGATCTCGATACCGACCCAGAGGTGCTGCGCCGTGCCATGCTGAATGCGACACGTGTGACAGCCGCATGGCACCGTGGAAGGATGGTGGGCATCATCCGCAGCATGGACGACGACTGCTGGAGCGCAAACATCGACTGTCTAGTGGTACACAGCGAGTATCAGGGCAGAGGAGTAGGCAGCAGCCTTATCCGTCGGATGCTTGACAGGACAGGTCATATAATGAACATAAGCCTCAGCCCCAATGACCCGCACAACAACACATTCTACTTTAAATTCGGATTTCAGCTTGTGGAAGGCAGCAGCCTGTTACAGAAGTACAACTGACCCGATCGGAAAAGAGGTTGAAAAATGCAGGATATTATTGCTTTTCTGGAGGAGCATATCGAGTTATTCACCCTGCTGCTGACGATAGCGGGCGGCAGCTTTGCGCTGTATCAGTGGAGGATATCCGTAAAAAACAGCAAGGCAGAGTACGTAGACAAGCTTCTTCAGCGCATGCAGGACGACCCTGATATCAGGCAGTTCCTTACCCTGAACGACTACGAAACGGAGTGGTATAACGAGGATTTCCACGAGGACCATTCCGAGGAGGCGGTAGCAATAAAGGCAGACAGAGCGCTGTTCTTCTTCAACTATCTGTGCTACCTCAACCAGCAGAAGATAATCAGAAAAAACGAGTTCAGGATATTTGAATACTACATGATATCGGTGATACAGTACGGACATACACAGGGCTACATGCTTGACCTGTATCAGTACTCGCTGACGGAAAAAAGGGAGTTCCCATTTACACTGTTTATGGATTACGGCATAAAGAAACGTCTGATGCCGAAGCAATTCAAGGACCCCGACTTCTTCCGCTACATGATGATGTGCGAATCGGGCAGCGGAAACTTCCCCCGTATATACAGACAGATATATGACTCCCACGGACGTTACAGGCTGCTGTATACCTACTCACGCTGCTGCTTCTGCGAGAACTTCGTAAACGGCGCCTGCACAAAGGGCAGGGATCACAAGGAGCATTTCTGGTTCCTTGACGCAAATATCTGCGATGATTTCATCTACGTTGACAGCAGATGGCAGAACAAAAACGCCTATACATACTCCACACTTAAGGACAAGGAAATATAACAAAACGCACAGGATGATTTCCTGTGCGTTTTTTGTATATGTCGTTACCCTGTAACGGTGTAGACAAACTCCACCACATCCCCCTCGGAGAGGATGTACGCTCCTGCGGAGCATTGCGGATATTCGCCGTTTACCCTGTACAGCCAGCCGCTCATGGCGCCGAAGCCGAATTCATACACATGCCCGATGCCGCCGATATACGCACCGTAGGATGTGCCTCTGTAATCCACCTGCACCCTGTCGCCCCGTGCCGCCGCAATAAGCGCATCAAGGGCAGAGCCGCCCTCGGGGACGGACACCTCGCAGGGGTAGAGTATCACACCATCCTCGGGGATGACCTCGGGCGGATTTATCGCAGGGTCGATGCTGTCCATGCGTGAAAGCACCTCACCGCAATCCACCGATACCGTGACCGTGATATCGTCGCTCCTGCCGCTTTCGCTGCGGTCAGCGTAATACTCCTCGGGAGTGCGGATATCAACAAACATCACTGCGCCCGCCGCAAGCACCGAAAGTATCCCCGCCCACAAAAGGGCGGTCTTTTTTCGTCCCGTAACAAAGAATATCAACAGGAGCGTCACGCCCGCCGCCGCAAGCACCGATACTATCACAAGCTTTATACTGTCGCCTGTCATGCGGGTCTCCGAGGGCTGCTCAGGCTGCTCCACGGGGGAGCTTTCTTCCTCTGTCCGAATGTCCTCAGGGAGGGAGCTTTCCTCTCCGTTTTCAGCGCCTTCCTCCCGTATTTCGGGAGCGGAAAACAGGCTCTCTCCCCGCTGCATAAGCTCCAGCGAGGTCAGCGCAAGCTGCGCCTGTGCCGTTGCAACTCCGCTTACATCACCCTCGGGGAGATGCGCAAAGCCGTTTCCACGGAAGTATTCCTCCATCGCCGCTTTCGCCGCCGAAACACGGCTGTCCTCTTCCCCGTAGCCGAGGGCTGTCAGCGCAAGCACCGCCTGCGCTGCGCTTTCGCAATTCTCCACGCCGATGGTCATAAACCCGCCGTTTTCAAGCTGCAGCGAGGACAGCGCCTGCTCTGCCCGCTGAAGCGCTGCGGCTATCTCCTCGTCCTCTCTCAGCGGAGCGAGGGCGTATATCGCAGCGGCAGTGATATCCGTATCCGCAGCCGTGCCCTTAAGCGCAAAGCCGCCGTCCGTAAGCTGCTTTGACAGGATATGCTCCGCAAGGCTCTCCTTTGTATTAAGTGCGTTTTCGGGCGGCTCGGTATGCGTGCTGTTTGCCGCTATAAGTCCCCATATATACGCATTGAAGCCCTGTCTGTCAAGCGAGGTGTTATCGTAGACCGCAGCGTTTACTATCTCTGCGGGACACTTCCCCGCCGCACCGAGAATTATCGCCGCACGCTGAAGCTCCGTCGGGCGGACGAAGCCCTCGCTGTCTATAAGCTCCTCTGCGCTGCGGCGCACATCCGAAAAATACTCCTCCGCACCCTCGCTGCCGTAGAGCCTCAGCCTGCAAAGTGCGGTCCAGTCGCTCTGCCCGAAGGAAAGCCCGCTGTAAAACTCCGCACTATTCTCTTTCGGGAGCAGTGCAGCGGCTGAAATACCCTCCGCAAGGACAGGAAAAGCGGTCTGCACCGCCAGAAACAGCACAGCGCAGACCGCAGTTATTATGTTTTTTATCGCCCTCATCTTCTCTTGCTGAGTGCAAGTGCTGCGCCCGCCAGCACTGCAACTCCCACAACAGCGGCGATGCCCTCAGCGCCTGTATCGGGAGAGCCTTTGCCCGTTTCGGGTGTTTCGGTGTCCTCGGGAGCAGCTGTGTCCTCGGGGATTTCGGGAGCTGCCGCCTCTGCGAGAGCCTTTTCAGCACCGTCTATATCAGCCTGCGATGCGCCGTATGTTTCCAGTACAGCTATCGCATTCTTGTATTCATCTGTGTCGGAAAGCTCCGCGTTATCCGCAATAAGGGTCATGATTGCCGCAGTGTCTGTCTGCGGTACAACTGCGGGATTTCCGCCCCAGGAAGTGTTATCTATTCCAAGGTCGCAGCCGTAGCCGTATACAGTAAAACGGAACCACACCACATCTCCGTCCTCGGGAGAGTAATCGGTAATACCCACCTGTGCGTACTCGTCGTTTATAAAGAAGCTCCAGCCTGCCTCGGGAGTGAAGTCATAGTTGCTGAGATATCCTGCCTTTGTGCGCTCGTATACCTCCTCGGGCATTACTTCAAGCAGCTGAGAGGGGAACTCGATAAACATGATATCCTCCTCGGGAGAGGGGTCTGCAAATGCCGAGATATAATCGCCGTAATCGCTTTCGGTAACGATAACGTCAGCTGCTCTTTTCACCACATCGATAGCCTTTTCGCCCTCGTAGAAAGGTACACGTACAGGCTCGGTGACAAAGCCCTGACAGATGGTGTTCTTGTCCGCTGCGAATACGATGTAGCCCTCGGGCTGCTCCTGTGCAAAAGCGCAAACTGATGCGCCCGCCATTACCGCCGCAGACAGCAGCGACGCTGCGATGCATTTTGTTGTTCTTGTTGTTTTCATGGAATATTCCTCCGATATCCGAGGCGTTTCGCCTCTGTAATAATATTTATCCGACTTAAGGTGACAGGTCTTCCGGCTCGGAATCATACACGCTCTGTCTGCCTTCCCATGGAGTTTCCTCCCCAGTGACACGCCGAAATGATCGGCTGTGACAGCAGCGCAGCTTCCTCACGGCAGCGGGGACTGCTGCGGATTTTCACCACATTCCGTTTGCCGCCCTTTTATCAGACATTACATATTATATCGCAGGAAAAGGGTTTTGTCAATGCGTTTTACGCAGCGAAAACAAGCTCCGCAAATCGGCTGAGCTTATCACGGAGATTATTCAGCGTTACTCTGCCGCTGATAAGCTCCTCTCCGAAGTCGGGGGCGCATTTAAAAAAGCCCTCGTCATCTATCACACGGGAATAGTGCAGCTGCTCCCGCAGTGCGGTGAGGACAGGATATCCTGCCAGAAGCTCCTCGTCCCGAAGCAGTGCGGAATTGACAGGGAATACGGACAGCTTTTCAAGGCGGTAGCGCTGAGCCTCCTCCCCCGCCAGCGCACGTGCGAAAAGCATAGCCTGCTCCGCATACTGCGAGGATGCGCTTACCGCCGCTATACTGTACTGTGCTGCGCCGCCTGTCTGCACGCATCTTCCGTCGGGGAGGGTTATCAGCGGCAGCGGAGATACTCCCATATCCTCTCCGAGAGATGCGGATATCTGCGGCACCACCTCTGTACCCGCAACGGCAGCGGCGATACTGCCCTCTGCAAAGCCTGTGCGTATCTCTGCGCTGTCGCACTGAGCGTCAAGGGCGGGGCTTTTCACAAAGCCCACGAGATATTCCCCCGCAAGCATGCCGCTGTCGCCGCTGATACGGCTCTGCGGCACAGAGTCCTCCCCGGGCATGGAGCAGCCCGCCGCCATGAAGAATGCCGCCTGCTGTCTGCCGTCACGCAGGTCCATGGCGAGGTTTGCGCTTACCCCCTCGATATCCTTTGCAAGGATGCTCTCCATACGGGATACCTCGTCCTCCGTCAGCAGGGAGCGGTCGTAGTACATAAGCTGAGTTTCCGCAGCGTAAGGATATCCGAAGATATTCCCGCCGTGCTGCGAGGCGCTCAGCGCCGCCGCAGTGGAATTGAGCGCTATCCACTGCCTGTCTGCGTCCGTTGAAAGCAGCAGCCCCGCCGCCGCAAGCTGCGGCAGCTCCGAGGTCGTGATGCACAGCACATCCGCCGAGCAGCCCTCGGTCAGCGCAAGGTCAGCCGCCTCCGCTGCTGTCACTGTATTGAGCGTAAAAGAGTAATTGTTTTCGGGATGCTCCCGTGCGAAGCTGCCGCACAGCTCCACCACAAGCTCCTGCTGTGCGGAGTCCGTCCATATCTCCAGCTTTACCGAGCCTTTCTCCGCAGGAGCGGAGGAGCTTTCGCCGTCCTTTTCCGACGAGCATCCCGCAAGCACCATGACCGCCGCCAGCATGGCGCACATTATACGTTTTTTCATAAATATCACCCCGAAATAATCTGTGCAGACAAGGCTCAATTATTCGGTGGCGGGGATATCTTTTCATTTCACGGGGAAACAGCGAAAATCATTGACAACAGGAGCAAAAAGTAGTATAATATATGATTGGAAAAATATAATTACGGGGTCATCCCCTGAAAGGAAGATAAACATGAAGTACGATTTCAGTGCCGTTGAAAGCAAATGGCAGAAATACTGGGACGACAACGGCACATTCCGTGCCACAGAGGACAAGAGCAAGAAGAAGTTCTATGCCCTCGTTGAGTTCCCCTATCCCTCGGGTGCGGGCATGCACGTAGGCCATATCAAGGCTTATTCCGGTCTTGAGGTAGTAAGCAGAAAGCGCAGACTGGAGGGCTACAACGTTCTGTTCCCCATCGGCTTTGACGCTTACGGTCTCCCCACAGAGAACACCGCCATCAAGACAGGCGTTCACCCCAGACAGGTTACAGACAACAACATCAAGAAGTTCACAAGCCAGCTTAAGAGAGTAGGCTTCTCCTTCGACTGGGACAGAGTAGTTGACACCACCGAGGAGGACTACTACAAGTGGACGCAGTGGATATTCCTGAAGATGTTCGAGAACGGCCTTGTTTTCCGTGACAAGACCCTCGTAAACTACTGCCCCAGCTGTAAGGTAGTTCTCTCCAACGAGGACAGCCAGGGCGGCAAGTGCGATATCTGCCACAGCGATATCATTCAGAAGGACAAGGAGGTATGGTACCTCCGCATTACAGAATATGCAGACAAGCTGCTTCAGGGTCTTGACGATGTGGATTATCTCCCCAACATCAGACTCCAGCAGGAGAACTGGATAGGCAAATCCACAGGCGCATTCGTAAACTTCTCCATCAAGGAGTGCGAGGACAAGCTGCGCATCTACACCACACGTCCCGATACACTGTACGGCGTTACATTCATGGTAATTGCGCCCGAGCATCCCATCATCGAGAAGTACCGCAGCTCCATCGCAAATATCGACGCTCTCGACAGCTACAAAGCAGAGTGCGCCAAGAAGTCCGAGTTTGAGCGTACACAGCTCGTAAAGGACAAGACAGGCGTTAAGATAGAGGGTCTGACAGCCATCAACCCCATCACCGAGAAGGAAATTCCCATCTACGTTGCAGACTACGTAATGATGGGCTACGGCACAGGCGCTATCATGGCTGTTCCCGCTCACGATACACGTGACTACGACTTCGCGAAGAAGTTCGGCATCGACATCGTTGAGGTAATAAAGGGCGGCGACATCTCCGTTGAGGCTTACACAGGCGACGGCGAGATGGTAAACAGCGGCGTGCTTAACGGCATCACAAACAAGAAGGACGCTATCGAGAAGATGCTCGCATTCCTCGGCGAAAAGGGCATCGGTGAGAAGGGCGTTCAGTACAAGATGAAGGACTGGGCTTTCAACCGTCAGAGATACTGGGGCGAGCCTATCCCGATAGTTCACTGCCCCGACTGCGGAATAGTTCCCGTTCCCTATGAGGAGCTTCCTTTAAGACTTCCTCCCGTGGACAACTTCCAGCCCGGCAGCGACGGCGAATCTCCTCTCGCAAAGATAGAGAGCTTCGTAAACTGCAATTGCCCCAAGTGCGGCAAGGCTGCAAAGCGTGAGACCGACACCATGCCCCAGTGGGCAGGTTCAAGCTGGTACTTCCTGCGCTACACAGACAACAAGAACACTGACTGCTTCGCATCCAGGGAGAACATGGAATACTGGCTGCCCGTTGACTGGTACAACGGCGGTATGGAGCATGTAACAC
>JAFSHE010000213.1 GCA_017440445.1 Oscillospiraceae bacterium
GCTGCAGCATACCGTCGTTTAAAAAGAGACTGAGGTTTTGTACATAGTTATCCGCTAATATTTTCTGCTCCTCTGTCAGTGCGAATATATTATCCGCGAAATACACTTCGCCGTTATATTTCACAGAGTAGATGAGCCAGTTTTCGGTACTCACAGTTTCTTCACCGGTTTCAGGATCGACAGTTGTTATATCCCGAGTTTCCTCGGTTACGGTGTATGAGTACATTTTATGGCTGTTTTCGGATAGGATTTGCGAAAGGTCTTCGATGGATATGCTCTGAAAATCTTTATCTTTTGATGCACAGTACTGAGATACGATTACGTTTGCGTTATATGTCAGGTCGGATTCATACGGGTTTTCTATCTCATAGTTATCTGCATCGGAACGAAGAAAATCATTATGTATTTTCTCTTTGGTTTCATCTAATGCACTGCGAAGAACGGCGGTTATCTCATCTGATATTTGCCTTGCGTTATTTTCAATAACGGTTTCATCATTCAGAATAGGAATTTCAGAATCTACGCTGTAACGTGCGTTTTCAACACCGTTGAATACGACGCAGGGTAGCATTATGACGAATAGAATCGGAATGAGGAGAACGAGGCAGAGAGCCGCAGCAGCTTTGCCTGTAAGTTTAAGTGCACCCATTATATCCTGTCCTTCCTTTTAGGTATTTCGGGAAAGGCGCCGTTTTGGGCGTACTGCTTATACCAAGAAGTACCGTCGGCAGCCTGCACAGTAGAGTAATCACCTTGGGGCGGCATGTACTGTGCGGTATTGTACATACCGAAAGAGATTCCGTCCGGGTGTTCCTGTGATTTTTCAGTTCCCATGATTCTGCCGCCGCCTATTTCAACATTGGTATGCTGTACATCATCAGAAGAGGGGACATATGACTTAAGTGCGTTTTCTGCTTTTTCGCCTGTGATACTTCCAATTTGGGATATATTTCCCGTAGCTATCGTGCCGATAACGGAGTTTGCAAAGTCACCGCTATGACTTAATGAAGAGGTGTATGCTTTTGCGCCGATGCTATTTGATGAATCCGGTGTTGTAACAGCTTTTACAGCACTGCTGACCACTTTACGACCTACAACACCTGCAAGACCGCCTGAGAGGAAACCTGCGCCTGCATCCTTAGCTGTGCCTGTTGCAGACGGAGCTTTGCCCCCGCCACCACCGCCTTTCATGCCCGATATACTGCGGGCTGTGAGCATAAGTTCTGACAGCATAG
Source organism: Oscillospiraceae bacterium (assembly GCA_017440445.1). The sequence goes on from JAFSHE010000213.1 coordinate 1,236, forward strand.
AGCCGCCGGTATTTCCTACGTTTATACCCAAGCTCGACATGAATGAGTCTATCTTTTGCGACACTTTCAAGAAGGCAATAGCACAGAGAAACCAGATGAAAACATTACCTGTAACAGCTTCTTTACCCTCGGCGTCTATCTGCGCCTGTACCTCCTCTTCGGTTAGGGCAAATGCAGGCTGACACAGGGCGCATACAAGCAAAAGTACAAGGAGTATGGTGACGGCGTATTTTCTTAAATTTCGCATTTTGCCTCCTTCATAGTGACAGTGGGTTTGCAAGAAATGTACCAACCATGGTAGTAAAGAGTCTCAGACACCATGCGTTCATAATGAGAAGAAACAGCTGACCTCCCAGCATACGGCACCATGACTTGAAGATATTCGACGTGCTCTGCGATGCACCCATAGCAAAGGCTACGGGAGCGGTAAATACCAATACACCTAAAAGAACATACCTTTCCGCAGCCTCGAATAGCAATTTTATATAGTTCCATGCGAGTATGAGCAAAAGAATCAGTACGATTGAAGCTACTGCTCCATTAGCACAGACACCTATGATCACGAGCATTACAGAATTGAAATCACCAAAATTAATGGCAGGCAGCTCTGAGTTCATGATCCATGCGTATGGTGTACCGCCAATGTCCAGAATGATGTTAATGACGTCGCTTGCAAAGTATGCCATAAGGATAAAGAGAACGGAGCGAATACTGAGTTTAAGCGGATCTTCCGCTTCAAGTCCTGCGCTCAGTCCGTAGTTTCTAAACAGCTGCCATATCCAGTTGAGAAGTATGAGCCCTATACCTAGCGCCACAAAAATGCTGTACATAGTCTCGGCGGCGGGGAAATATCTGA
>JAFSHE010000214.1 GCA_017440445.1 Oscillospiraceae bacterium
AGTACAGAAAATATTACGCATAGGAAGAAATAAGACCTATGCTTTATTTAGAACAGGAGACTTGAAAGGCTTTAAAATAGGCCGCGAATGGAAAACAACAAGAAAGGCCCTCGATGATTACATCAAGAGCCTGAACAAGGATGAAGTCGTATAATCTAAAGCTTGCTTTATAAATTATTATTCTGTGATCAACCATCACATAAAAAATTTATGGAGGTAAAACCAGATGAGCAATTACAGAATTACAGAAAGCCGTTCTATACCGAGAACGGACAGAAGAACATCGGGCGTAGCTCCCGATACGATAAGATTTACAGAAAAAGCGGATATGTCAGATATCCCGCCCGAAAGATTTATCGCCTCTATCATTGACGAGATAATCAGCACTCCTGAATACATTGAGGAGGCGGCAGTATGATAAAGGCAGTAGCTTACGCAAGATTTTCAAGCGAGAATCAGAGAGACGAAAGCATTGAGGCTCAGCTTCGAGCCATACACAAGTTTGCCGATGAAAACGGCTATGAGATAAATGAAGAATACATCGACCGAGCTAAGAGCGGCACAAACGACCGCCGAGAAGAATTTCAGCGGATGATAGCAGATTCCGCATTAGGTGATTTCGAGGTCGTGCTGATACACAAGCTGGACCGTTTTGCAAGAAACCGCTACGACAGCGCACTGTACAAACGCGAACTCAGGAGCAACGGCGTTCAGCTGATATCCGTACTTGAGCAGTTTGGCGAAGGTCCCGAAAGCATAATCATGGAAGGCTTGCTGGAGTCGATGAGTGAATACTACTCCGCAAACCTCTCCCGAGAAGTAAAGAAAGGGCAATACGAAAATGCTCTTGCCTGCAAGCACACAGGCGGTGCCGCTCCGCTTGGATACAGAGTCAACAGCGAGCTCAGATATGAGATCGAAGAAGCAGAGGCTGAGCATGTCCGCTACATCTACGACTGCGTTCTTAACGGCATTGGCTACGGCGAGATAATCACCAGCCTCAACGAGCGAGGCATTGTAACTCGCAGAGGAAATCCGTTCGGCAAGAACTCGCTGTATGAGATACTCCGCAACGAAAAGTACACAGGCGTTTACATCTACCGCAGAAGCTCTCCTGCATCATTCAGCGGCAAGCGAAACAATCACAGGAACCGAAACTCCGATGACATCATCAGGATTGAGGACGGGATGCCGCAGATAATCAGCCGAGAGATCTTTGAGACCGTCCAGCAGATAATGGACAAGCGCAAGCAGGGACACTCTCCCCGAAGCACAGCAAAAGAAAACTATCTGCTCAGCGGCAAGATAGTCTGCGGTGTATGCGGCAACACATTCTGCGGCAACCGAATCCACAGTGGCAGAAACAAACAGCTCTATGTTACATACCGCTGTAATACCAGGTCAAATAAGGGCAGGAAGCTCTGCGAAAACAAGGACATCAACCGCAATTACATCGAGAAATATGTGCTGAAGCTATTGGCGGAGGTACTGTTCGATGAGAAGCGACTACCAAAAGTTATCGAGGAGTACAATCACTCTGTCCTTGAGAACGACGAGCAGTACAGCTATGAGCTTAAGACACTGGAGAAGTCCATCAGGAAGAAAAAGAAGGAGATAGACAATCTGGTGAATGTAATAGCAAGCACAGGCTCGGATGCACTGACTGCGGCTCTGGCAGAGCGTGAGAAGGAGCTTGCTTCGCTCAAGACACAGCGGCGCGAGCTGGAGATGCGCTCCGCTACCGTTGATGTTGACACCGACGAAATAACCGAGGCATTCAGAAAAGGCAAGGAACTTCTGATGTCAGGTCAGCTCCCGAGAATAAAACAGCTCATCGAGCTGTACGTCAGCAGAGTTGAAGTCTATCCCGAGTATGTGACAGTGAAGCTCAATTACATGCCTGCATTACAGGCGAGTGCATAGGACGGCTCCCTCGGTCAGCTTGGTGATACCTACGAAAAGGCTCTGGAGTTTGAGGAGAGCATCGACAGGAAGAGGCTTATCCGTGAGGGGTTGAAGTAAAAATTATCCCTCGGCGTAATTGCCGAGGGATGTTTTGTCGAAAGCTTCGATGAAATTTTGTCGAAACTTTCGACGAAAAATCATCGACACTTTCGATGGTTTTGACGCTGATTATTTAAGTGTCCCGTTTTTGACTGGACTTTTTGCTGAATATGTTGTATACTATTCATCGTATGACAGAGAAAGCAATGCTGCGATATCGCAGCAAATTGCAAAAAATGCTTGACTTATCGCAGCGAATATGCTATAATTATTATAGAGGTGATAATATGATTTCTTTAGGGGAATACCTTCGTAATAAGCGAAAAGAGAAGGGATACAGCCTGAATGATGTTTTTGTTAAAACCGGCATAACCGATTCTCGTCTCAGCAATATAGAAAAGGATCGCTGCCAGGAACCATCACCTAAAGTATTAGTGCAGCTCGCGAAATTATATGAACTGAGCGATGTTGAGCTGTTTATTAAGGCTGGGTATCTTACAAATGATTCGTTGGATATGTGCAGACAAATCTTCCATGGCATCGAGTTGTTAACTGAAGAAGACCGAAAGCATATTCAAGACGAAATTGACTACATCATTTCAAAGCATAAGTAAAGGAGTAATGATATGGATTTCAAATTAGGCGAATTGTTCTGCGGTCCCGGCGGGTTAGCTTGGGGCGCAATGAATGCAAAAATTGCTGATGACAGTTTCAGCATTTCACATCAGTGGGCTAACGATTATGATTCAAATACTTGTGATACATATCGTCACAATATTTGTCCTGATGCACCCAAAACAGTTTATCATGAGGATATCAGAAAGTTTGATATGAGCAAGCTGGCACCTATTGATGCCCTTGCATTTGGTTTTCCCTGCAACGACTACAGCGGTGTGGGCGAGCAGAAAGGTATGGACGGAGTATATGGTCCGCTGTACTCTTACGGCGTAAAAGCTCTTAACCTTTTCGCACCTAAATGGTTTCTTGCAGAGAATGTAGGCGGACTTAAAAATGCAAACGACGGCAAAGCATTTACTAAAATACTAACCGAATTAAAGGAAGCAGGCCCCTGCGGATACACAATCACGCCTCACCTTTATAAGTTTGAGGAGTACGGTATCCCGCAGGCACGCCATCGTATCATCATAGTAGGAATCAGAAACGATATCGATGTGACCTATCGTGTTCCTTCACCGGCACCCTATGCAGGCATTGATAACACCTGCAGAACTGCTATAGAAGTTCCTCCTATACCTGCTGATGCCACAAATAATGAAAGAACGAGGCAGTCCGATATAGTAGTTCAGCGTCTTATGCACATTCGTCCCGGCGAAAATGCTTTTACAGCAAATCTCCCCGAAGAGCTCCAGCTGAATGTTCAGGGTGCGAAAATCAGCCAGATATACAAAAGACTGGATCCCGACAAGCCAGCTTACACGGTAACGGGCAGCGGCGGAGGCGGCACACATATTTACCACTGGGAAGAGCCTCGTGCACTTACAAACAGAGAGAGAGCAAGACTGCAGACATTCCCCGATACTTACGAGTTTAAGGGAAGCAAGGAAAGCGTAAGAAAGCAGATCGGTATGGCAGTTCCCTGTAAAGGTGCAAAACTGATCTTCGAAGCTATACTGAATAGTTTTGCAGGAATTCCCTACGACAGCAT
>JAFSHE010000215.1 GCA_017440445.1 Oscillospiraceae bacterium
CGGACTTGCCCTGAGGATCGAAGTCAGATCCACCCTTACCGCCGCCCATGGGCAGGGATGTCAGGGAGTTCTTGAAGATCTGCTCGAAGCCGAGGAACTTGATGATACCGAGATATACATTGGGAGCAAATCTCAGACCGCCCTTGTAAGGACCGATAGCGGAATTAAACTGTACACGGAAACCGCGGTTTACCTGTGTCTTGCCGTTGTCGTCTACCCAGGGAACACGGAACATGATCTGTCTCTCGGGCTCTACTATTCTCTCGAGAACGCCTGCCTCTACAAGGTCAGGTCTCTTTTCTACTACAGGCTCAATGCTCTCCATAACCTCTGTAACGGTCTGGATGAACTCGGGCTCGCCTGCATTTCTTGTCTTGACTCTTTCAAGTAAATCGATAAGGTACTGATTTGTTAATGCCATTGGTATAACCTCCTAAAAATCGTCAGTCTGCACGGAGAAGGAACACCTTCCCCTGCGACTTCTTTATTATACATCATATCCCATGATTTTGCAAGTTTTTTTTGACATTTTTTCATCTTAAACTTGCATTTTGTTTATTTTTTACATTACTTTTCTACATTACAGAAATTCTTTTGATGTTTTTTCACAGCAAAAACATGCATAATCAAAAACCGTCTTTCATTTTCGCACAAAGTACGTTCACAAAAAATAAAATAAAGATGCATGGTAAATATTTTTCCTGTTTCTGCCTATAATGTTAATGTGCATTGTTGACACAGTCACTTAGCTGTTTCACACTATCTTAAAACATAAGTAGCATGACATATACAAAGCGTTCAGCCGACTTGTTTACGGCAAAGCGCAGAGTTCATATAAATAACAGAACATTCGGAAAGGACTATACACTATGATATCATTCAACGGATTTACCGAAAAAGCCTCTGTTGCGCTTAATGCAGCGGTGGCGGCTGCCATGGGCTTCGGACATACCTACGTCGGCAGCGAGCATATCCTGTACGGACTTACTGCGGAGGAAAGCTCGCCCTCTGCCCTGCTGCTGAAAAAATACGGCGTCGGACGGAAAGAGGTGCTGTCAAAGCTTGAGACCCTTGTCGGCAGAGGGACTCCCACACGGCTTACCGTAAACGACCTTACTCCACGCAGCAAAAGACTGATGGAAAGCGCAATCAGACTTGCATCGGGAGAGGGTACAAAGTCAGCGGGTACAGAGCATCTTCTAAAGGCGCTGGTGCTTGACCGTGACTGCTATGCAAACGTCATCCTGACGGAGCTTGGTGTAAACAAGGAGCGGCTGTCTGCGGAAAACTCCGCACGCAAGTATGTGGAGCCTTCCTTTGACAATGACAAGGAGCGGAAGATAAAGCTCCCCGCATTGGCGAAATTTTCAAGGGAGCTTACAGCAATGGCTCAGGCAGGACAGCTTGACCCCGTCATCGGACGTGATACGGAGATAGACAGCCTTATCCGTGTGCTGCTGCGCAGATACAAGAACAATCCCTGCCTTATCGGTGACGCAGGCGTTGGAAAGACCGCTGTGGTCGAGGGCTTCGCACAGCGTATAGCGGAGCGCAGCGTGCCTGCGGAGCTTCTCGGAAAGCGTGTATTCTCCCTTGACCTTACCGCTATGCTTGCGGGAGCAAAATACCGTGGAGATTTCGAGGAGCGCCTTAAAAACGTACTGGAGGAGGCTACTCCCGCAAATGATATAATCCTTTTTATAGACGAGATACACGGAATAGTCGGCACAGGTGCGGCCGAGGGAGCTATCGATGCGGCGAATATCCTCAAGCCGAAGCTTGCACGTGGCGAGATATGCGTTATCGGTGCGACCACCACCGAGGAATACCGTAAATTCATCGAAAAGGACAGCGCACTGGAGCGCCGCTTTCAGTCGATACGGGTGGAAGCTCCCGATGAGGGTGCAACGCTCATTATTCTGAAGGGGCTGAGAAGCCGCTACGAAACACATCATCACGCTGTGATAACAGACGACGCACTGGAGGCGGCGGTGTCGCTGTCGGTGCGGTATATCACCGACAGAAATCTTCCCGACAAGGCGATCGACCTGCTGGACGAGGCTGCCGCACAGGCAAGGCTCAGCAGCCTTTCAGAAATGGCGCAGGGCGAAACTACGCTTACAAAGCTTGAAACAGTGCGTGCGGAGATGGCTCGGGTGCTGGCAGAGAGGAAATTCGACAGGATACCCGCTCTCAGAGAGCGTGAAAGAGAGCTGCTGTCGGCAGACAAGACTCCCCCACGGGTGGTGGTAGATGCTGACTCTGTCGCACGGACAGTTTCCACCATAACAGGGATTCCCGCTGCGCAGCTTACCGAGGATGAAAGCAAACGCCTATGCGAGATGGAGCAGCTACTGAAAAACCGGGTTATCGGTCAGGACAAGGCAGTGGAGCAGGTCGCCGCAGCGATACGCAGAGGTCGCTCAGCACTTCGTGACCCACGCCGCCCTGTCTGCTCCTTTCTGTTTCTGGGACAGACGGGCGTCGGCAAAACAGAGCTTTCCAAGGCGGTCGCACAGGCAGTTTTCGGAAACGAGGACCGCATGATACGCTTCGATATGTCGGAATTCATGGAGCAGCACTCGGTATCAAAGCTGATAGGCTCTCCCCCCGGTTATGTGGGCTTTGAGGAGGAGGGACAGCTTATAAAACGCATCCGCAGCAAGCCCTATTCCGTCCTGCTGTTTGACGAGGTCGAAAAGGCTCACCCCGAG
>JAFSHE010000216.1 GCA_017440445.1 Oscillospiraceae bacterium
ATCCGCCACCGCCGAACTTACCGCCTGCATGGAGTATCGTAAATACAACAGTTGCAGCGGAAATACCCTCAGAATGATTAATAGCGGTAGGGATACCACGTCCGTTATCCACTACCTTGATAACATTATCGGGGAGTATTGACACATTTATCTCGGTACAATAGCCCGCAAGAGCCTCGTCGATGGAGTTATCCACGATCTCGTATACGAGATGATGCAGACCACCCTCACCGGAAGATCCTACATACATACCGGGACGCTTTCTTACCGCCTCAAGTCCCTTTAAGACCTGAATATCATCGGCGCCGTAGTTGACGTCCAAAGCTTTTTCATTTTCTGCCATATTACCCTCCGTGAATAAAACCGGCAAGGAGGAACAACATTCATCCTTGCCTGCTGTCTATACTGATATTTCTGAATTTATATAAACAAGTTTTCCGCCTGTTTAATGAGCATTATATTATATAATATAGTATACCACAAACAGGTGAAAATTTCAAGCATTTTTGCCCCTGTTTTTAATTTTTGTTCAAAACAGAGATACAATATTAACAACTCTGTAAAACCCCTGAAAACGCAGAAAATCGCCCGCACAGAGTATATTTACTCTATGGGACGATTTTTTATCTTCCTCTCCTGTTTATCGTATCATTCGATACATTGGAGATATATGTCTTTTCAGCGCAGACCACAAAGGATTTCGGCATATCCTGCGAAATATAAACCACCTGTCCCTTTTTCTGACAGGAATTCAGATAATCCGCAGTCATTCGGCTTACAGAACATTCTTCTATATCGAATATTCCTATAACATCCTTTTTCGGGACTATTACATCCCCTCCAAGAAACAGAAACATATCAGACCTCCGTAAATGTGCCGTTTTCTGTCACCCATGTCTTACCGTTTTTCAGCGAAGATATATCATCAATATTACAGCAAGTAATAAATACCTGAGATTTTTCAATATTGTTGATAACAAATCCCCTGCGGACATGATCCAGCTCGCTTAGTATATCATCCAGAATGACCACAGGACAGGTCTTGTTCCGCTGACGTATCATCTCAGCCTCTGAAAGCTTAAGAGCAAGCGCTGCGCTTCTGAGCTGCCCCTGCGAGGCAAAATCCCTCGCCGCCATACCATTGATGTAGAAATTCACATCATCCCTGTGAACTCCGCTCAAAGTATAGTGGAGTTTCATTTCAGCCTCAAGATTTTTTTCAAGCTCTGCTATATATTCATTAAACAACTCGTTTACATCACTAAAATTTATACTTGTAGTTTTAAAAATTGAGCTGTAATAATCCATTTCCAGCTTTTCCGCACCCTCTGTAAGCTGCGAATACATCTCCGCTGCATACTCCTTCAGAAAAGCGAAGTACTTTAATCTTCCGTATGTTACGTTTATTCCTTCGCCTGCCATGACCTCATTCCAGCTTGCAAGAGAGGCTGAAAGCTCTGCCGCAGTCACATTCGGATGAATAAACGACAGTATATTATTACGTTGTTTTAACCCTCTGTTATATCTGGACAGCTTTTTCAGATGAGTTTTAGTCTGCATTACAGCCACATCATCAAGATAGTTTCTGCGAAGCTCGGGACTTCCCTTTATCAGATTAAGATGTTCAGGTATAAAAACTACATATTTTAACACTCCGTATAATTCAGCAGCGTCATTCATCTTCAGTCCGTTATAAGTAACAGAAACTTTACCGTTAGTTATAGAATATTCCACCACATTTTCACGGGAATTAAGATCATCCGTAAAATTAAGACGTATAAAAACATCTGCCTTAGGGTCACAAGCGGGTATATATTGAGAAAAACGCACATGGCGGAAGCTGCCGCCTAAACAGACGGACAGCGCTTCCATAAGATTAGTCTTACCCTGTGCGTTTTTCCCTATAAAAATATTCAGATCATTATCAAAGGAAAGCTCTGCTTCCCTTATATTACGGAAATTCCGTATATATATCTTTTTGATTATCATTAATTATTCAGTAGCCTGTGCAGCATTTTCATCCAGAACTATCTTGAACTTCTTGTTCTTGAAGTCGATAACATCGCCGGGCTTTATCTTCTTTCCTCTCTTGGTGCACAGCTCACCGTTTACATTGAACTCGCCAAGCTCGATAAGTATCTTGGCCTTAGCGCCTGTTTCGGCAAGACCTGCAAATTTAACAAGCTGATCCAGCTTGATAAAAGGTGTAGTTATGATTATTTCTTCCATAGTTTTGTCCTTCCATATCTTAGCAAAAAGCTTTTTATATTTATATCTCAAACAGGGTATTCATGCCTTATCTGACACAATTTCTCCCATTTTTCTATTCATTTCAGACGCATAGGCAGGATAAAGTATGTAAATTCATTTCCTGAAAGCGGCTTGATTATGATAGGAGCCACAGCAGAGCTCATTATCATCTTGACAGAATCAGTATCACATGCCTTGAACGCATCCAGCATGTACTTTGCATTAAAGCCAATCGTAACAGGTGCGCCGCTGTACTTCACAGCCATCTTGTCATTTATCTTGCCAAGACCTGTTGTGCAGCTCATGGAAAGAGTATCTCCGTTAAGCTCACAGCGGATAGGATTCTTGTTTTTTTCATTAATGATAAGCATGGTACGATCCAGCATCTCTATCATATCACGGCAGTTTACCTCTGCAAATACCTCCTCATTACATACAAGGTGATTTTTATATGCAATAAACTCGCCGTCGATAAGGCGGGATATCATGATATAATCTCCAACACTGAAGGATATCTGATTTTTATCTATACAGAATGTAACATTCTTATCATTATCATCAGCAAGTATATGAGTAAGTTCATCAAGAGTCTTTGCAGGCACTATGAATTCGATATTATCATATACCACAGGCTCCTGTCTGAGGGCTATTCTAACGCCGTCTACAGCAACAACATTAAGGATATTGTCGCATATCTCAAACTTGCAGCCCATGAGTGCAGGCTTGGTATCTGTAACAGCAACAGCAAACTTTGTCTGCATTATCATGCTCTTTATCATCTTCTGGGGAACAGAGAAGCTTGTTTCGGGATTTACCTGGGGAACCACAGGATAATCGTCAGCACTCATGCACATAACGGAAAACTCTGTTTCACGGCTTACTATCGTAGCCATATTATTTCCGTCGCAGGAGAATGTCAGCTCACCTGAAGGCATCTTTCTGATGATCTCTCCTGCCATCCTTGCATTGATAACAATGTTACCGCTTTCTATTCCGTTTACCTGTATATCTGTCTTGATACCGATATCAAGATTGTATCCTGTTACTGTAAGGGTATTTCCTTCAAGCTCCAGAAGTATACCTTCAAGTGCGGGTATACTGGATTTACTTGCAGCAGCCTTTGATGTTGTCTGTACTGCGCCTAAAATAGTTTCCTTTTGACAGCTGAATTTCATAGCAGGCTCCTTTCAAAATGAATCTAATAAAATAATATAAATAAATAATAATATATAATGATAATAATAAGGGCTGTTGATTTTGTGGAAAATCAAAAATTCCGCACAACAAAGCCAAAAACAAGCAGAAATCTTTCAATATACAATTGTTGAAAATTTATTAAAAAGTTTAAAGCACTTTTTAATTTCAACAGACGGTTGAAATTTAGTAAAACATTGTTAGATTTTCTGTTGAATAGACAGCATTACATTTCAAAAATAAAGGGCAAAATGCGTTAGCAGTTGCCTTTTATTTTATATATCACTGATTTGCCTTGATATTCTTGATAAGATCCTCGATTACAGAACGATAGCTGCTGTCACGCTCCATAGATTCCTTTACATTCTTGATGGCATAGACCACTGTCGAATGATCACGTCCTCCAAACTCCTTACCTATCGTTTCATAGGGAAGTCCTGTTATATCCTGAATAACATAGATAGCGATCTTTCTGGCATTGGATATATTCGAAGAACGCTTGGGAGATTTCATCTCGTCAGGCTGAACGTTATATATCTTTGCTACCTCGCTGATTATCTTATCCACAGTTATCGGGATAGGCTGGTGGTCAGAAACTATATCTTTTATTACGTTCTGAGCTACTACGATAGTAGGCTTCATCTTGGATACCATATAGAGGGCGTTCATTTTTGTAACTACGCCTTCTATCTGACGAACGTTTGACTTAAGCTTTGTAGCGATAAAATCTACAACATCATCAGGTATCTTGAAATTGAGAAGCTCTGCCTTCCTCTGTATAATAGCAAGCCTTGTTTCATATTCAGGAGCTCTTACATCTGCGGAAAGTCCTGAATTGAATCGTGTTTTCAGACGATCAGAGATAGATTTTATCTCCTTTGCGGGATGGTCTGATGTGAGTACGATTGCCTTATTCTGAATATAAAGCTCGTTAAATATGTGGAAGAATTTCTCTTCGGTCTGCTCCTTACCTGCTATAAACTGGATATCATCTATCAGCAGAGCGTCTGCACTTCTGTACTTATCATTGAATTTATCTGTGCTGTTTGTAGTAATAGAGTGAAGAAACTCATTAGTGAATGTTTCAGCAGAAATGTAGATGATATTTATTCCGGGATAGTTGTTTTCCATCTCACGTTTTATTGCAGATAAAAGGTGAGTTTTTCCAAGTCCGGAGTCACCGTATATGAACAGAGGATTATATTTTTCATGCTGCTTCTGGGATACAGCCTTTGCAGCAGCGAAAGCCAGATTGTTAGAAGGGCCTACTATAAAATTATCAAAGGTATATGTAATCTTATTATCGTTTACAATATTATCTATCTGGTTGGAGATATCCTCGTTATTTTTTATATTGTCGAATTTTGCTTCGGCAGTTCTGTTTTCTCCGCTTACGATTATTTCAACCTTGATAGGAAATCCGAGAATGTTTGTAAACTGAGTCTCCAGTTTATCAAGATAAAGATTATTGAGAGTATCACGTCTGAATTCAAGGTCGGTCGATAAAACTACCTTGTTACCCTTCATTTCAACGGGTTCAAGGGATTCCAGCCACAAATTACGTGCAGACGGGGATATATTATACTCATTCACGTAATTTTCTATTACGAGATCGTATATATCCGACAGAGAAGATAATGAGTCCATACATTTCACCATTCCAGAATTTATAATATCATTGACTGTATGTGCATATTTTCTGTTGAAGTACAGGCATATTATATATTTATATATTATATATAAAAGCACACATAGTTTTTTTAAGGTTCATATTTAATGATAACATAATTCGTGGATTTTTTCAAGCAGAAATCCTTATAAATATTTCACTATAATATGTGAATATTAAACAAACATAGAGACTATGAGGCATGCAGATATACTTATTATGGAGCTGCACAATACAAGGATCATTTTAGTAAGAAATCTGCTTTTTCTGTTTCTGATCATAGATGGGGGAATATCGTTGAAGATCAATGCTGCATATTGTTCAAGTTCCTTTTTGCTGGGACATTCTGGAGTATCTTTGAGTATAAGTATTACTTTTTCATAATAATCATGATTTCCGGGGCGGATCTCAACAATGCTTTTGGTAACTCCTCTGATCATTATTATTCCTTTCTTTCAAAAGAAGATTTTAACAGTAGTTTAGCTTACATTTATTAATTTATACATCTTTTCAACAAGTTTTAAACTTTTAAACATAAAATCACAAAAACTTTCCGTATAAAAGTGTTAAATCAGATCGTTTTTGTTGAAAACTCGGTTGAAATTGTTAAAATTCCGCAGTTTTATCAAATATACAGATTTATAAAATTCAACCGAGATATTAATTGTAATGTTGATATGATGGTTAAAAAGAATGGAAAAATGATTTTTATACTTTTGGTAGATTTTTATTGATAATATAATTTAAAAGAATTATATACAAAATCGATAATAATTACTGGTTTGATAGTTAAAAGAAAATTCAACATTATACTTCTAACAGGTTTTCCAGGTGATCTTTTAACGTTGAAACACAAAATAACTCAACTATTTGTTGAAAACTCAGTTGAAACTGTTAAAATTCTATGATTTTATACACTACGGATATTTTGTTGAATCTCTTGAATCTATGTTGAAAAGAGGTTAAGTCTTTTTGAAAACTTTCATTTTTTCACAAACAGCGGTTGATTGTTGAATGAAAAACTTCATTTGTAAATAATATAAATATCTTAATTGGTCTATAATTTGCTTGATTTTTTCATAGCTTTTTATTATAATGAATAAAAGATATAAGGAGGTTTATCATGAAAAAAAGAATTCTTCCTCTGCTGACGGCAGCGATGCTTCTGTTGTGCGGATGCAGGGATGATATAAACAGCAGTGTTTCGGAGCATTCGTCATCGACGGAGATAACATCCTCCTCCCAGACGACCACAACCACATCGCAGACAACAATCACAGCTTCAACAACGACTACTCCGGCAACAACAACCACTTCTTCGACCACGACAACTACCGTTGAAACAACACCTGTTCCCGAGGAGCCTGAGGAACAGCCCAGTGACCTTATCCCGCCTGCGATGCAGACTCCGAAGGTTGATGGCAGCCGTCTTTCCTTCAGCATAACGAACATCTATTCCGAGGGCAGCTACTACACCGCTGAGATATCGGGAGTAAAGCTTGACAGCACCGTAGCAGACGACATAGACACCACCTATATTAATGGAGTACACTACGGCGATTTCCGTCTGGAGCTTATACAGGATGGAGAGGTCACAGACGCACTTAAGATAAACATCCCGAGGGACGATAGATTTCTTATCTTAGAAAGCGTGCTGGATAATCTTTCCTACGGATGCAAGCTGATATCCAATTACAGAGAGTTCTCCGCAGCAGAGTATCCCGATCTCATCCAGCTTGATTTCCACAGGAACGATGATCCTGAAACTCCCCAGTATGCGAGATTTTTCGCAGTTTTCGGCGGAAAACTTATGGAGATCCCCGTTTACGAGGGCGGTGTGGAGGTAGCTCCCTACGGAACTCACCTCGATCCCATGAGCGCGGGAAAGATGAAGCAGCACATAGTAGCCTCCCAGTGGAACGGCAGCTATACAGTTCTTCAGTACGAATACACATTCAAGGTCAGCAGCAGGATACTCGAAAGAAAACAGGTTAGATTTACGGGGTGATATCATGACAGACAAGGAAAGATTTATACAGATATTCAAGGAGAACATCACTCGTGACGGCGCAGAAAAGCTGCTTGATTTCCTTGAAAACAAGAGCGATTTCTTCACGGCTCCCGCTAGCACGAGATATCATAACGCATTCGAGGGCGGACTTCTCCGTCACTCGCTGAATGTCTACGACTGTCTTTGTGCATACATGGAGCGTGAGCGGGTAAAGGAACACTACGGTCTTACCGCAAGTGCGGAAACAATTGCACTGGTGGCGCTTCTCCACGATGTGTGCAAGGTGAACTTCTACCGAACAAGCTGGCGCAACGCAAAGAATGAACAAACAGGTCAGTGGGAGAAGGTTCCTTACTACGAGATAAACGATACTCTCCCCTACGGACACGGAGAGAAATCCGTGTACATGGTTAGCGGCTTCATGCGGCTTACCCGTGAGGAGGCCATGGCCATCCGCTGGCACATGGGCTTTTCGGGGAATGAGGACAAAAACTCCGTCGGAAAGGCACTGGAGATGTTCCCGCTGGCATTTGCGCTGTCGGTGGCGGATATGGAGGCAAGCTATTTCTTAGAGGGATCGGAAAAATAACATTCAGGAGGATATTATGACATACTATTTCAAACAACCGAGATATTTTAATGAATTCAAGTGTATCGGCGGCGCATGCCCCGAAACCTGCTGTGCAAAGTGGTCTATTATATGGACCAATGCAGAGATAGACAAGGTGCTTGCTGTTTGCTCTCCTGAATTAAAGGCTAAGATGAAAACAAGTTTTGAAGATATAAACGGAAATAATAAGAAAGTTAAATTGAATAACAGGGAATGTCCTTTTCTGACAGAGGACAGGCTTTGCAGTATTCAGAAAGAGCTTGGTGAGGAATATCTGTCCTATACCTGTGGAAGCTATCCAAGATTAGTAACTCAGTTTGATAATGTATTTGTACGTTCCTGCGATTCAACATGTATAAAAGTATTACAGCTTGTATGTGAAAAAGAAAACAGTATTGACATGGTATTACAGCAGGTAAAACAGGATAATGTAAAAGCAAAACAGGTAAACAAAGATAATCTTCACCTTTATCCTACGCTTGAATATTACGGGCAGATATTCAATTTCTTTTACGATATACTGTATAATAGAAAAAGAAGTATTGAGGACTCAATAATTCTTGGTGCGCTTGCGGCAAAAAAGATATCGGATTTTGAAGAAGATAACAAGCATAACATGCTTGGGGAGGTGATTGAAAAGCTGAAACAGCAGATAAACAGTGATTCTCAGGTAAGAACAGTTGAGCAGATAAAGTCAAATCCCACATTCAGCTTCGGTGTTATTAATGAAATAGTAAAAAAATTATGGAAAAATGATATATTTCAGGTCATATATACCGATGGCGCTCCGGATATTGATAAGATAAATATAGGCAGGGAAAAATTCAATAAGCATTTCTCAGACAAGCCTTACATACTTAAAAATATCATTATAAATAATTACATTCAGCACTTTACATTTAAATATAATGGAAAGATGTCTGTATATGAAAACTACATGTTTTTTGCTGTTACTGCCTGCATAATACGTTTTGCTGCGTATGTGGCGGGCTATGCAAGTAATGAGCTGGATGTGGATCTCTATCATTATCTCAGCCTTGTTCACAGAGAGCTGTATAACAACAGTGAGCATAGGTCGATAGCTTTGGATTATCTTAAAGAGCACAACTGGACTTCTCCCGCTTATATCGCTTCAATGATAAAATAATTTATCAGGGACACGAATTGCCGTGTCCCTTATATTTATACATAAATAAGGTAACATCACCCCAAAAATCCCGTCTGGCGAAAAAATATATAAAAATTTCAAAAAAAATTAAAAATTTTTCAAAAAAACGCTAAAGTTCTGAAAAAAGCCGCCGATATAATATACGTGATAGCTGAAAAGCTAAATGCTTCAAGGGCTTTCAAAGCTCCCCAGTGTACATAAGGCGCAGAGAAAGAACAAGAGGCAAACCGAAAAAACTACTTTAATACTTTTAACCATCCACCCGAAGGAAAGGATTTCCGATAAAAAGGGTGCGAAAATCAAGGAGGAAATTATTATGGCAGGAATGGTAGTACAGCATAACATGAACGCGCTGAACTCTTACAACAGACTCAACACCAACATCGCTGGTCTGAAGAAGTCTTCTGAGAAGCTTTCTTCCGGTTACAGAATCAACCGTGCAGGCGACGATGCTGCTGGTCTCGCAATCTCTGAGAAGATGAGATCCCAGATCCGTGGTCTGAACCAGGCTAAGAGAAACTCTCAGGATGGTATCTCCATGATCCAGACATACGAGGGTGCGCTTCAGGAAACACATTCTATCCTTCAGAGAATGAAGGAGCTCGCAGCAGAGTCCGCTAACGGCACATACCAGAACGAGGTTGACCGTGACGCTATCCAGCTCGAGTTCGATCAGCTCAACGATGAGCTGAACCAGATTGCTGATACAGACTTCAACGGCGTTGTAATGCTCAACGGCGGTCAGATGGCTGACGGCACAAAGGCTGTAAATGGCAAGTTTGATTACGAGAACGCAGTTCGTGATCCTAAGCAGCTTTCTGCTTCTGATGTATCTCTCGTTGACTATCAGAATCAGTTTGATGATTATGATGCAACAGATGGAACAAAGGCTAACACCGCATGGAATGGTCTTAACTCCAACTGGGACAGAACAGATGCATCCAAGACCAATGATGGTCCTGACAGTGTTGATATTACACTGAAGTATGATGCTACAGGTGGCGCAGATGGTACAAAGTTCTGGACAGCTACTGATGCAACAAATGGTGCTGACATTAATAACGTAACAGTAACTCAGACTAATAACGGCGGTTTCCAGGTTGAAGCTGGCGGTGTTATAATGGCTAATGCTGTTATTGATACAAGCAAGTTAGTAAATGGCGACACAGTTACACTTACATTCAACAATCCTAACGCTGGTGTACAGGCTCCTACAAACGCAGGTGCAGATGTTGCTTCCTCTACATTCGTACAGGGCGCAAAGACCACTGCTGTTAAGGATTCTGCTGCTGACCTCGAGGTTACACTTGCATCTGTAGATGATAAGGATGTAACAAAGGTTATCAACAGCATTTATGAAGCTTTAAATGGCGCAACCGTTGAAACAAACTATGTAGCTGATACCGCAACAGCTAAGAGCGACATGACAATCAACCTGAATGATGATAACAACACCTCTATCACACAGGCTGGTCTTGGCGGCGATAAGAAGGCTGCTACTGTATATGTAGATGGCGAGAAGATTAATATCGCATTTGACTTCTCTACTGCAGGTACTGTAAAGGTTGGTACTGCAAAGGCTGACGGTACTATCGATACAGAGTTAGCAGAATTCAAGATGACAGAGCTTAACACAGCTGATAGTGATTCTTCTGGTAAGAAGACTTACAATATCAGCATTGAGAACTACAACTATGATACTTCTGCAGTTCCTTCCGTTGAGGTAAAGAGCCCTGTTGACGGTGCAGTTTCCAAGGCTAACTCCAACAATGCAGCTACAGCTCCTCTGACCTACACAGATCACCTTGTACTGCAGACAGGCGCTAGAACCAAGGACTCCGTTGACTTCACATTCAACTATGACACAGAGGGTATGGGTCAGCTCAAGTCTAACCTCGATGTATCCTCCAGAGCTAACGGTCTGAACACCGCTAACCTGTCCCTGGCTACACAGGAAGACGCTAACGCTGCTATCGACAAGATCGATAACGCTATCAACAAGGTATCCATGGTTCGTGCTACATTCGGTGCTACACAGAACCGTCTCGAGCACAAGATTGAGAACCTGACAGCTACAGCTGAGAACCTGACAGAAGCTGAGTCCACAATCCGTGATACAGACATGGCTTCCGAGATGATGAACTACACCAAGTACAACATTCTCCAGCAGGCAGCTCAGTCCATGCTCGCACAGGCAAATCAGCAGCCCCAGTCCATCCTGCAGCTCCTCGGCTAATCCTGACGGATTATCCTACGCAGCTTAACGATGGCAAGGCGGCTTAATGCCGACGCTAACTAGCTGAATCGCAGCCCCCTCGGGTAACCGAGGGGGTTGTTTTTTGCTATGTTCTTCATATCTGCCACGCAGAGGACGTTGTTTCATCTGAAAACACTTGACAAATATATTTACTTGTGATATAATACAAGTGTAGTAAAGCCGAAGATACTACGTCCATTATAACAAAAAATTGTCCCCCGAGCGGCAACTCGGGGGACGGTTTATGTTGCTGTGCTTTTTGCCGACTAAATGTCGCCGTCAAGCCACTTGCAAATGTAGTAAGCTACCACACTTGCTGCGACGGACATTAAAAAGCCGAAGATGTCCATTATAACACCTCCTTCCGTTTGCACGTCCGAAGAATGTCGGCAGATCTATTATACAATAAATGTCGTTTCTTGTCAACGAAACGCCAACGCCCCCTCGGGTAACCGAGGGGGTTGTTTTTTTGTCCGAAATTGCATAAATAGCCTCTTTTATTCTCCAAAACCTGACATTATGCATTTTTTTACACCAATCTATTGCATTTCGGCAAGATTTGTGGTATGATAGAATATATATGTATTAAAGTACATTAAAGTGGCAGGACTCCCCTGCCCGATAACCAGAACATATATGAGAAAGGGTCAATCATTATGAGCAAAGTAGTTAAATTCGGCGGAAGCTCCCTCGCTGACGCTAAGCAGTTCCGCAAGGTTGCGGATATCATCCATGCAGATCCCGAGCGCTGCTATGTAGTGCCTTCCGCACCCGGCAAGCGCTATTCTGACGATATCAAGGTTACAGATATGCTGTACTCCTGCTACGATGCAGTTACAGCAGGCGAGGACTTTGAGAAGTCATTTGCACCTATCAAGGAGCGTTTCAACGGTATCATCTCCGAACTCGGTCTGACGCTTGACCTCAGCGAGGAGTTTGAGAAGATTGGCGTGAACTTCAAGGCTGCCGCAGGCAGAGAGTACGCAGCAAGCCGTGGTGAGTACCTCAACGGTATCATCCTTGCTAACTTCCTCGGATTTAAGTTCATCGACGCTGCAAAGGCTATCTTCTTCGACAACAAGGGCAACTTTGACGACGATATCACAAACGCATGTCTCGGTGCTATGCTGGATAAGGCTGACAAGGCTGTTATCCCCGGCTTCTACGGCGCTATGCCCGACGGAACTATCAAGACATTCTCCCGTGGCGGCTCTGACTTCACAGGCTCTGTAGTTGCAAAGGCTGCGCAGGCTTCCATGTACGAGAACTGGACCGATGTAAGCGGTATGCTGGTTGCAGACCCCAGAATAGTTGATTCTCCCGCAGGTATCAAGGTGATCACATACAGTGAGCTGAGAGAGCTTTCCTACATGGGCGCAAGCGTACTCCACGAGGACGCTGTTTTCCCCGTAAGAAGTGCGAACATCCCGATCAATATCAAGAACACCAACGCTCCCGAGGACGCAGGTACTCTTATCGTTCCCTCTGAGCAGAATCCTGCCGCAGAGCATATCATCACAGGTATCGCAGGTAAGAAGAACTTCTCCGTAATCTCCATCGAGAAGGACAGAATGAACAGCCACAAGGGCTTCATGAGAAGACTGCTCCAGGTTCTGGAAAATCACGGTGTGTTCCCCGAGCACATGCCCACAGGTATCGATACCATCAGCGTTATCGTAAACTCCGAGGAGCTTGACGGTCAGCATGAGCAGCTTGCACAGCGCCTGAAGGATGTTATCAAGCCCGACCACTTCGAGATAGTTGACGGTCTTGCTCTTATCGCAGTAGTAGGACGTGGTATGCGCTCCGTAAAGGGTACTGCTACAAGAGTTTTCGCAGCACTTTCTCACGCAAATATCAACATCAGAATGATCGACCAGGGCTCCAGTGAGCTTAATATCATCGTAGGTATCGAGAGTGCCGATTTCGAGAAGGCTATCAAGGTGATCTACAACATGTTCATGCTGAGCGAGGAATAATAAATCACAGAGGACCATCTCCCATGAATGGGAGATAGTCTTTCTGCATAAAATCAGGATGGGGGAATAAAAATGGATTATACAACATATTCGCATGACGCAAAGATCCAGCACGGAAAAGCTGCGGCATATAAGAATTATCTGGTAAAGAATATAGAGATCATCGGACAGAGAAAGCTTGTAGTTATCGGCGGCGACGAGGACTATTCCGTTCTTATGTCCACAATAAGCCAGCTTCGTGCAAAGAGCGTGCGTGTTCCTGAGATAGCATACAGAGTATGCCTGAGAGAAACAGATGCGCTTGAGGATGGTTCGGTAAGATTTATAGATGAGCTGAAGGGCAAGGTTTCTTCGTTCTATGTGCTTATACTTGCTCCCTATCCCGCTGTTGAGGTACAGCTTGCAGCTATGGCGGGTGAGATGGGTACATCTGCGGGCATCGCACTTGCGCTGAAGTCCGTTTGCGGATACACCGACCGTGACTTCTGCGAGATGAACGAGCCTTCGGGTCTCGGACTTAACATGGCTATTAAGAAGGCGGCAGGCGCACTTGCAGGTGATTCCAAGCGTTACAGCGGCATGGAGTCCTCCACTGCACAGCAGCTTTCCGCATATAAGGATAAGCTTAAGGGTCAGCGCTGCTTTATTCTCGGAAATACAAGCTCCAAGCTTGATGAGCTGAATGTTCTGATGAACGAGCGCACCTTTGCTTGTGACAGCTTCTGTGATTTCTTCTCCAGAACACCTCAGCGTCCTGCTTATTATCTGCTTACAGAGGCAGCATCCTATCTCGGAAACGGTAAGTACATCGAGGGCATGGAGTGCTTTGTCAATGCGGATGTAAAGGTATTCGAGGATAAGTTCAAGAAAAAGCCTACATACATCAATCCTCTCGGAAACGGTCTTATAAACGGACTTCCCACCTTCGGTGCGGCTGAGAGCATGTATGAAACATCTAAGATACTTCCTATGTATCAGATGATACAGCTTGCAATATACATGGGCTTTACAGAGATATATCTGTACGGCTTCGACGGGCTGTTCGACCTTGAGATAGACGGCGACGGAATTGCAAGAAAGGTGCCTGATGGTATGACCGCAGGCTTCCCCGATAAGGCAAAGCAGATACTGGAGCGTGTCCGTGCTTATGCAGACGGAAACGGAATTACAGTATACAGCATGTGCGAAAGCATAGGATTTTCCATGTTCCAGCAGAAGAAGTACGAGGAGATCGACTTTACAGCTTCGTCCATCTTCAGCAAGATCTGACATTACACAGGGCGGAGCGATCCTCCGCCCTTATAGATTATGGAGGGATAAATATGAGCCGTGCAGACGAGCTTTTTATACAGAACTGTCGTGATATCTTAGAAAACGGAATATCCGACGAGGGACAGAATGTACGTCCCCACTGGGAGGACGGAACTCCTGCGCATACAATAAAGAAGTTCTGTATCGTAAACCGCTACGATCTTCAGGAGGAGTTTCCTCTGATGACTCTGCGCAGGGTGTTTTATCGCTCCGCAATCGAGGAGATACTGTGGATATATCAGAAAAAGTCCAATCAGGTGGCTGATCTTTCTACCCATATATGGGATGCGTGGGCGGATGAAACAGGCTCAATAGGTAAGGCATACGGATATCAGATGAGCGTAAAGCATCACTACAAAGAGGGCAATTTCGATCAGGTTGATAAAGTGCTGTTTGATCTTAAGAACAACCCCTCCAGCAGACGTATCATGACAAATATGTACAATCATTCGGAGCTGCACGAGATGGCGCTTGCTCCCTGTGCGTACTCTATGACCTATAATGTGGATGGCGGAAGGCTTAATGCGGTACTGAACCAGCGCAGTCAGGATATGCTGACCGCCAACAACTGGAATGTGTGCCAGTATGCCGCATTGCTCACGATGTTTGCAAAGGCAAGCGGACTTCAGCCCGGCGAGCTTGTGCATGTTATCGCAGATGCGCACATATATGACCGCCATGTGGATATAGTAAAAAGGCTTATTGAAAAAGAGCCTCTCCCCGCACCGACGATGCAGGTGGAGGATATCACTGATTTCTACAAGTTTACAAAGAACAGCTTCACAGCAGTGGATTATAAGTTCCATGAGTTTGATGAAAAGATACCCGTTGCGATATAAGAAAGAACAATAATATACGCCGTCAAAATCGAATATCAGATTTTGGCGGCATTTTTGTAGAGAGGTTAATATGACTGACAAAAAAAGACTTGCAGTGCTTATCGACAGTGACAACATCTCAGCAAAGTACGCACAGTACATCATGCAGGAGGTGGAGAAATACGGCACCCCTACCTACAAGCGTGTGTACGGTGACTGGGAAAAGGGCGGCTGTGGCTGGCATGACCCTGCAATAAACTATTCCATACTTCCCGTACAGCAGACTTGTTATGTAACAGGAAAGAATGCGACGGATTTCTCCATGATAATCGACGCTATGGATATCCTGTATTCGGGAAATGTTGACGGATTTGTTATCGTCACAAGCGACAGCGATTTCACAAGGCTTGCTATCCGTCTGAGAGAGGCGGGCATGCTGGTTGTGGGAATAGGTGAGCTTCACGCTCCACGTGCATTCACGATAAGCTGTCACCACTTCTGCTATCTGAATAACTCGTGTGCTCCCGAGGATACTATCGATGAGAAGGCTGTGCGCAAGGCAGTTATCGATTATGTTACGGAAAACGACGGCGAGCGTATCGAGCTTGTGAAGATAAACTCCATCCTTACTTCAAAGTTTGGTAACATCAATTTCAGCGAGCTTGGATATAACAGATTTTCTGCGTTTATCGACAGCTTTGCTGAGCTGCGCAGAAGCAACACCTTTGTTTCGCTGAAAAAGAAGAAGGCGGAGATACCCGCACCTGTTGCAAAGGCAAGCGAGGTATCTGAAGCAGATATAGTAAACGCTATATCGGAGTATTTCGAGAAAAATGCTCCGCAGAACGACAATATGATGAAGATAGAGAGCTATCTCACCAGCAAATTCGGCAAGATAGATTTCTCACGTTTCGGCTCAAAGAGGTTTGCGAAGTTCATAGACAAGCAGAACAGGTTCAAGCGCAACGGAACAAGGGTCGATCCTGTGAAGGATACTTCCGGGAAGCTGGATGTTGAGATGTTCACCCGTGAGGCGGAGGAATACGCACGTGTAAACGGCACAAAGGGCGGAAACGTAGGTCAGCTCAATAACTACCTTATCGGCAAATACGGAAAGGCATATTTCAAGGAGATAGGCTTTGCGGATTTCCACACTGCGATAGAGAGCGTTGATACGGTGGTAGTGAACAGTAATCATATCTATCTTAAGGCTGATGAGCCGCAGATAAACATTGAAGCGATCACTCCCGAAAAGGCGGCAGAGGCGGTAAAGGCTTACGCTGACGCAAACGCTCCCGAGGGCGGAAATATCGGTCAGCTCAATAACGAGCTTATGCAGAAATTCGGAAAGACCTACTGCGCAGACTTAGGCTTTGCGGATTATAAATCCATGCTTTCTTCCATGAGCGGAGTGTATGTAAAGAAAAACCGCATCTACCCCGCTATCGTTGAGGACATCCGTCCCGAGCAGGAGGAGCAGATATCCGAAGAATTAACTGCTGTTTCGGAGGAAGTGGTAGAGGTCGTTGTAGAGCAGGCTCCCGCAGAAAAGCCCGATATGAACTCCCTGCGCCGTGACGTGCTGAATTTTGTCGCAAATGCTGAAAACGGCGGCGGTCTTTCCGCGCTGGGCAAGGTGCTTGCGGATAAGTACGGAAAGGAATTCCTCAAGGAGATGGGCTTTACTTCCATGAGAAAGCTGGCGGCGGAGATAAACGGGGTTGTAATTAAAAACAACAAGCTGTATCTTGACGAGGAGTTTGCAAAGCAGACAGAGGAGATAGAGCAGTTTGTAATTGAGTTTGCAAACAGCGATGGCAGCCGTAGCATCCGCAGCCTCGGAATAAAGCTGAAGAATAATTTTGATGGTTTTGATTTCAAGAACTACGGATTTACAAGATTCACCGATTTCATCAATGCTATCGACGGAGTAAAGGCTGACAGATATCATGTAAATCCCGTAGAGTCAACGGAGGAATGATATGAGCGGCAGATTTTCCCGTACAGAAAGTCTTATCGGTGCGGATGCGATGGAAAGGCTGAAAAATGCTTGTGTAGCGGTATTCGGAGTCGGTGGAGTCGGCAGCTATATTGCGGAGGGTCTTGCCCGCTGCGGAGTAGGCAGGCTTGACCTTATCGACAGCGATGATGTGGATGTGACAAATCTCAACCGTCAGCTTGAGGCGCTTGAAAATACAGTAGGTACACCGAAGGCTCAGGCGATGAAGGAGCGTATCCTGCTGATAAATCCCGAGTGTGAGGTCATAGTTCACGATTGCTTTTTTCTTCCCGAGAATTCCGACAGCTTTGATTTCACGCAGTACGACTATATCGCAGATGCGGTGGATACTGTCACTGCCAAGATAGAGCTGGTGCTTAAAGCGCAGAGGGAGAATGTACCGATAATAAGCTCTATGGGCACGGGAAACAAGCTCTCCCCTGCCATGCTGGAGGTTTCGGATATATATAAGACCTCCGTCTGTCCCCTTGCGAGGGTAATGCGTCAGGAGCTTAAAAAGCGTGGAGTGAAGAAGCTTAAGGTGGTATATTCAAAGGAAGAACCTATAAAGGCCCGTGCAGCGGAGGGTGAAACTCATGGTCGTAACATCCCTGCAAGCGCAGTGTTTGTACCCGGTGCGGCGGGGCTTATCATCGCCTCGGAGATAGTTAAAGAGCTTGTAAGAAGCTGCCTTTGATATTTATATCGAAAGTTCCCGTTGTTTATAAATTATGCCTTTTGCATTCAACTTGCTGATCGGCATGTTTTTTTATCCTTGCTTAACTATAAAGAAAAACTAGATGGAGGAATACATTGTGGAGGAATGCATTTTTTGTAAGATTTCCAATGGAATACAGCCGTGTATGAAAATATATGAAGATGAATACACAATATCCTTTATGGACATAGCAAAGGATGTTGATGGGCATGTTTTGGTAATCCCAAAAAAACACTGCAAAAATATCTTGGACTGTGATTGTGACACATTAAACGCAATTATAAACACGGTGAAATTAGTTTCAAATCATTTGGTAGATAACTGCGGATATGACGGTGTGGATATAATGAGTGCAAATGATGAGTCTGCTGGTCAATTGCTGCCGCATTTTCATATGCATATCATACCGAGATGTTATAATGACGGGCTTGGCGGAATAGGTGAATGGCCGCAGTTTAAGGGCGCGAAACATGATCTCGTATCTATATATGAGAAAATACGTATGATGTAATTGACTGGTAAATGTTACGGACTATAAATTGCTGAAAATAGATCCGGAGAAGAAAGTTATATCTTCGCCGGATCTGCTTTTAATGAATATTCAGTTGTATTTGTTTACAGGTCGTCTGCGTCCTGCACGGGGACTTCGTATGGGTCCTCGGGGACGCCCGTGTACATGCCCTGCGGGTCAGTTGCGGTGGATGCCATTGATGTCAGACCCGCAAGACGCCTGTTTATGCGCTGTATTTTTTCGGGGGAAGGCTGAGAGTACATAGTATCATCCTTTCTCTGAAATTCCCGTCAGGGGCGCAGAAAATATCGGAAATCGTGATGCGCCCCACGGAAATACAAAAGACCTCTGCGACCTTTGCCGCAGAGGTCCTTATTATTCTGTCCTTCGCAAAACGAATGATACGAGTTATTTTTTCGCATATCGTTGGCGGTATATACCACCTCTGCGTAGATAGAAGCGATTATCTGATACAGCTCCTTCGGGATGGTTTCTCCTGAATTCAGCATTACCAGCAGAGCGGCAACGCTGTCGTCACGGTATATGGGAACTCCCGATTCGTCTGCGATGTTTACTATGCGCTGTGCAAGCTCGCCAAGACCCGATGCAACTACGACAGGAGCATAGTTCATCTCGGGATTGTATTTCAGTGCTACTGCGGCATTCTGTCCGTATATTCGCTTGTTGTTTGCAGGCGGCTTCGGATGTTTCGGCATTGTCGTTCCTCCTTATACTCTGGTATTCAGCGTTGTGCGCTTATCCACTATCTTCGGGAATATCTCCGTAAGATTGTGCGGCTTTTTAAGCGGCGCTGTTTCAAAGGTGCGTGTATTGTATCCTATGTTTCGGATTATCTTGTTTATCCTGTCCTTCATCGGGTCTATCTGCTGCTCGAATTTGGGCGGATACAGCATAGCGAGGTTTACGTCCTCACCGAGGGCGTACATATCCACCTCAAACCTGCCGATGCTCTCCACATCAAAGGTCAGGAACAGGTGATAGTTTCTCTGGTTTCCGGGAGTGTTGTTGGGGTTGTTTTCATCGTTGTCTACCCACAGCTCACCGAATGCCTTGGTACCCATAACATCCAGCGGGAGAATATAGTGCGCAAGCGGAGTGAATACTCCCGGCGCATTCAGCAGGCTCTGAAGTAGATTTGTAGCATTGAAGCTGTCCAGGGATTTCAGCGCAGGGTGATTGATGTTCTCCTCTATGAATTGTGTAAGGCTGTCAAGCGTGGAGCTTACAGGAGGACGTATTCCGTGCTGCGGAAGCTCGTTTCTTACCGCCATGTTCTCAATAACGTCAACGAATGCGCCGTAAAGTCTTTCTCTTACAGGGATGTCAGGCATGGAGCGCAGCATTTCGTTAAGCTTGTCGATTGCCTCCTGCACTGTATGTACCTTGGAGAAATCCGCTGCGAAAGCTTCGTACTGCTCGCCTGTTTCATCGTGTACAAAAAGTCCCTTTATCAGGCTGTCAAGTGTCTGCATTCCTGTGGTCTTTCCACGGTCGTATGCAGCCAGCAGACGCTCGATATTATACCCGCTTTGCTTCAGCAGAGGCATAAAACTTCTCTCGCTCATGCTGTCGTGCAGGAATTTTCTGTATCCTGTCAGCATTTCCTCGTTTTCGGGTTGGTCAATTTCACTAAATTCAGCCGCCTCTGTTTCGCTAAAGTGCTGAATATTATCGTCAGACCCCATAAAATTTAAATTTTTGTTGGGAGAATTGCCCGATAGAGGTTGATTTTGTGGAAGATTTGTAGTATAATTATCTAAAGGTGCTTCTGCATTTTGGGGAGTTGTATTCTCTGCAGCTGCTGCGGTGGTCATTGAAGCAGATTCGGATGTGTTCCGAGTGCTTGAACTTGCCTGTGCAGCGTTTGTAGACGAAGTAAAAGAACCCGCCTGACGGTCGTTGATATTACCGCTTTGCGGCTTGCTCATATCCTGCTTGTTGAACAGTGCGGAATACAGACGGTTGAAAGAGTTTCTCAGTGAATCTCTCAGGGTTCCTGAGGATATCTGTGAAAGCAGAAGATTGAAGTACTCCTTGCACATGTACGGACTGTTGTTATAACGGGACAGGTTATGTGTGATGAGCGGGATAAGCATCTGGGTCTTATCATCATTGAGAAGGCTTCCGCTTACATCCTTAAGTATCGCAAGTGTTTCAGACTTCAGAAAATCGAAGTACTTGTCGGCGTCATCCGCTCCCCACTGCTGTGAAAGGTTCATAAGCTTTGTTGACAGCTTCTCGTTGGGAGAGAAGTAATCGGATAAGAACTTCATGTTCGCCTTCAGCGCCCCGAGTATCTCACCTTTATTCTGTGCGAAGTTTATTGACTTCAGAAGATTACCGATAAGCTCCTTTGTGGATGGGTCGGTAGTGGTCTTGGCCACCTCACGGAGAACATCGTAGAACTCATGACCGCTGAACATAGTGTTCTGCTGCTCCTGGTTCTGTATCTCCTGTACGAGCTGGTCGGGAGTTACATAAAGCTCCTTGGCAAGATCCTCAAGCTTACCGTACAGTTCGGTATGACCTGTTATCAGTGCCTGGTTGAGCACCTCGACATTCAGGAGGTCTTTAAGAGTTTCTACCGCAAGGGTCGGGTCCTTGGCTATCTGTACCGAAAGCGGGATAAGCTCACGGTTGCCCATCTCAAGCTTGGCACGCGCGCCTGAGTCGGACGCACCGCCTGCTCCACCGACACCTGTCAGACTGACGATGTCAAAAGGCTCGGTGTTTTCGTCCATCGGACGGGAGCTGTAATTGTAATTTTTGGCGGTAATCGGATTATTTATCTGTGGTATCTGTGCCATTGGCGCCTCACCCCTTCGTTATTATCTGCTAATATTGTAGCATAAAACCACAGAATAATAAAGTGTTTTTAAAAAAATTTTTTCAGGGCACAATGGTGCGGCTGTTTTGATCACTTCGGGCTTGTAGTCCGTTGAAATATATTTATAGTTTTTGGCGGAGTTCACCGAAGGATATTACGGCGACCCATTTACGCGCTCTGCGGCAAAATAAATTAATGGAAGTTGTGCAGAAATGCACATCGGAAAGGACTGTTATTATGGCAAGAATCGAACCCGGCATGGAAGCAATGCTTGATATGTATTTCTTTGAAACAAATTCACTTCTCGAGCAGCTTGATGATATCCTGCTGAGGACGGAGCAGGCAAATGTTTTTGACAGCGAGGACATCAAGGAGATTTTCCGAATCATGCACACCATCAAAGGCTCGTCCGCTATGATGGGCTTTGAGAATCTCTCGGTGCTTGCTCATAAGGCAGAGGATATGTTCTTTGTTATCAGAGAAAATCCTGATGTCATCACTGATGTAAGCTTCGTGTACGATCTGGTATTCCAGCTTTCTGACTCCTACAAGGCTCAGATCGAGGCTATCCAGAACAACGAGGGCGGCGAGTATGAGAGCATGGACTTCTCCGAGCTTATCAACAAGCTGCTTAAGGCAAGGGATGTTCTCCTTGGCGAGGCTTCCGCAGACGAGGCTGCTCCTGCCGCTTCCGCAGCACCTGCTGCAACTGCAGCTGCTCCCGCAGCACCTGCTGAGTCAAGCGATGGCAAGACCACTGTAAGAGTATTCTTCGAGGATGGCTGTCAGATGGAAAATCTGCGTGCTTTCCTGCTTATCAATACGATCAGAGAGGAGTGCTCGTTCCTTGAGTTCACACCCTCTGATGTTGAGACTAACCCCGAGACCTCCAAGGAGATCATCGAAAAGGGATTCCTTATCACTTTCATCCCTGTTGAGAATGTTGATTTCGTTCTCAAGCAGATCGAAAGTGCACTTAATGTGCAGTCCTACGAGGTAGTTTCTCTGGCTACTACTCCCGTTGCGGCTCCAGTTGCGGCAGAGCTTCCTCCCGAGCCTAAGGTAGCTCCTGTTGCTGCTCCCGTTGCAGCTCCTGCGGCATCCTCCGCACCTGCTGCGCCCGTTCCTGAGGTCAAGGAGCAGAGTGCTGTCGAGAAGGCACAGGCTGCGGTTGAAAAGGCTCAGGCTGCAAGTGGTATGCAGAAGCAGAACCTTATCAGCGTAAATCTTGCAAAGCTGGATGCTCTGCATGATATAGTAGGTGAGATCATCACCACGGAGTCCATGGTTATCTCCAACCCCGACCTTGAGGGTCTGGAGCTTGAGAGCTTCAACAAGGCTGCAAGACAGCTCAGAAAGCTTACAAGCGAGCTTCAGGATACTGTAATGTCCATCCGAATGGTTCCCCTTGCAGGCGTGTTCCAGAAGATGAACAGAATCGTCCGTGATATGCGTAAGAAGCTTAATAAGGATGTTGAGTTCATTATCGAGGGTGAGGAAACAGAGGTTGACAAGTCCATCGTTGACAGTCTGCAGGATCCTCTGATGCACCTTGTAAGAAACTGCATGGACCACGGTATCGAGGACAATGTTCAGGACAGAATAAATGCTGGCAAGCCTGAAAAGGGCAAGCTGAAGCTTTCCGCACAGAATGCTTCAGGCGAGGTGGTTATCACCGTACAGGACGACGGTGCAGGTATTGACCCCGAGAAGATCATGGCAAAGGCAAAGCGTCAGGGTATCCTTACAAAACCCGAGGCAGAGTACACCGAGAAGGAGATACAGAACCTTATCCTTCTCCCCGGCTTCTCCACCAACGAGCAGGTTACTGAGTTCAGTGGCCGTGGCGTAGGTATGGACGTTGTTAAGGCTAACGTTGAGAAGTGCGGCGGCTCCATCGTGGTAGACAGTAAGAAGGGTGCAGGTACTGCATTCATCATCAAGATCCCGCTTACTCTCGCTATCATCGACGGTATGGAGATCACCTGCGGCGACCTGGTATTCACAGTTCCGATCGCTACTATCAAGGAGAGCTTCAAGGCTGAAACAAGCCAGATCATCCGTGATACAGACAACAACGAAATGATAATGATAAGAGGCGTATGCTACCCCATCCTCAGACTGCACGAAAAGTTCGGCATCGAAACAGAGGTAACAGACCTTGAGGAAGGTATCCTGCTTCTTGTTGAAACAGATAACAAGAGCATGTGTATCTTTGCTGACAAGCTTATCGGCGAGCAGCAGGTAGTAGTAAAGCCCTTCCCCAAGTACCTTGCAAAGTACAACATCAAGGGCGAGGGTCTCTCGGGATGCACCATCATGGGCGACGGCAGCATTTCGCTTATCATTGATACCAACACACTTATCGGTTAAAGGGAGGAAAAAGACATGACATACGATGTGATCAAGGAGGCCGTTGCTAAGCAGCAGTCCGGCGATAAAAAGCTCTCTACCGAAAATAAGGTGCTGGGCAAGGTAATGACATTCTACATCGGCCAGCAGGTTTACGGTGTGGAGATAGAAAACGTAGTTGAGATCATCGAGGTACCCCAGATCACAAAGATACCTCACGTTCCCAATTATGTAAAGGGTATAATCAATGTACGAAGCAAGGTGGTTCCCGTTATCGATATCCGTCTGCGCTTCGGCAAGGAGGAGATCCCCTACAACAGCAGGACATGTACTATAATAGTATGTCTTGATGATATCACTGTTGGTATCATCGTGGACAGAGTTGCGGATGTTGAGGATATCCATTCAGGTGATATCTCCGCTACTCCCGAGAGCCGTGCTGTAAACACAAATGATTTTATTCAGTACATGATCCGTTCCGGTGACGATGTTAAGATGATACTGGATGTTGAAAAACTTCTTGGCGACGAGGTGTAATTTATGGATATAACTGACCGCGAGTTTGAACGCCTTGTGGAGTTCATGCACAAGAATTATGGCATTAATCTTGCGGCTAAGAGGGTGCTTATCCAGGGTCGTCTCGGAAATATGCTGAGGGACCGTGGGTTCAAGAATTACAACGATTATCTTGACGCCGTGATGTCCGACACTTCAGGCGCCGAGGTCACCACCATCCTCAACAAGCTGACCACGAATCACACCTTCTTCATGCGTGAGCCGGAGCATTATACCTATTTAAAAGAGGTCATCCTTCCCTACGCAGTAGCCAACGCAAAGAACAAAGAGCTTCGTATCTGGAGCGCGGGTTGCTCCTCGGGAGAGGAATGTTATACCACTGCGATGCTTCTGAACGAGTATTTCGGTCGTGAAAAATCAAAGTGGGATACAAGGATACTGGCAACTGATATCTCGCACAGCGTAATGGATAAGGCTAAGGCGGGCATTTACAGCTCCGAGGGTATGAAGGGTCTTTCTCCCGAGTGGAAGAAAAAGTATTTCAAGCAGGTCGGTGACGATAAGTTTGAGATATGCCAGGAGATAAAGAATGAGATCATCTTCAAGCCTTTCAATCTGATGGACCCCATGCCTAAGTCATTCGTTGCAAGGCCGTTTGATCTTATCTTCTGCCGCAACGTAATGATCTATTTCGACCAGCCCACTAAGAACGCACTGGTAAACCGCTTCTATGAGGTCGTAAAGCCAGGCGGATATTTCTATATCGGTCACGCAGAGAGCGTTCCCAGAGGCGAAACAAAGTTTGAATATATAAAGCCTGCGATATACCGCAGACCGTTATAACTAACAGGAGCATGCGATGAAAAGAATTAAGCTGCTTGTTGTTGACGATTCGATACTTTTCCGTGAGGTGCTTGCAAGGTACATCAGACAGGACGATCAGATAGAGGTCATCGGAACAGCGGGTGATGCGTACATGGCACGTGATATGATCGCAAAGTACGAGCCTGATGTTATGACCCTTGATATCGAAATGCCACGCATGGACGGAATTGCTTTTCTGAAGAAGCTGCTTCCTCAGTACTACATTCCGACTATCGTTGTTTCCTCCCGTGAGGAGCAGAAGAACAGTGCGATGAATGCAGGTGCGGCAGAGTTTATCGCAAAGCCGCTTACACGAACCAACGGCGATATGCAGAAGTTTGCGGAGCATCTGTGTGCATCCATCAAGCGGGCACATTCCAGAGAAAACATAAGCAGGATAGCAAAGGGCGCTAACGGACGACCCACAAAGGGCGCTGTACCCGAGCTTAATGACAATAATTCAATAAGACCTATCCTTTCAGGTAGTGCATCGTCTGTCAGACCTATGGCGACTCCATCAGCACCTGCTGCGGCATCTGCGCCTGCGGCTGCCGTGCCGAGAAGCAGCGGAAATATCAGAAAGACTGATATCGTTGTGGCGCTTGGTGCATCTACTGGAGGTACTGAGGCACTGGAGCAGGTATTGCGTTGCTTTCCTGAGGACATGCCGCCTGTGCTGGTGGTACAGCACATGCCTGCGGGTTTTACGAAGCTGTATTCCGAGCGACTTAACCGAAACTGCAAGGTGGAGGTAAAGGAGGCTGAGGACGGCGACAGACTTCGTACAGGTCTTGTTATAATCGGTGCGGGAGAGCATCAGCTTAAGCTGTGCAAGGATGGCAGAGGCTACTATGTTACCTCAAGACCCGGTGAAAAGGTATCGGGACATTGTCCCTCAGTGGACGTTCTGTTTACGAGTGTTGCGGAGGTCGCAAAAAGTAATGCGATCGGTGCAATATTCACAGGTATGGGCAGAGATGGTGCAGACGGACTGCTTAAGATGCGTAATGCAGGAGCTTTCACAGTCGGCCAGGACAAAGAGACCTGCGTAGTGTACGGCATGCCTATGGAGGCTTACAAGATAGGTGCGGTACAGGTACAGGCTCCGCTTTACCGAATGGCAGACATTATAATGGATAAACTTAGTTGACAACAGATATCCCTTCGGTAAGAGGGGATATCGTTTTATTGTAAGAGAGGTGGAGGATATGAAGAAAACAGAGATACAGATCGATCTTAGCGAGATTCCTGAGGAGCTTCAATACATATTTAAGGACACTAAGGTGTATGACAGCAGCTCACATCCAACGATGCGGGTGCTGTACAGCGAGCTTGGTTACTATGTAAAGATCGCTGAAAAAGGGAGCCTTGCAAGAGAAGCGGAAATGACACGGATGTTTGAAAATAACGGGATGGGCGTTAGTGTAGTATCATATTTTTCGGTTGATAAGGATTATATGGTAACAAAGCCCGCCACAGGCGAGGATGCACTTAAATATCTGGACGACCCCGAAAGGTTGTGCAGAGTGCTTGCCGAGGCGATGAAAAAGCTCCACAGCATGCCTGTTGTAGGGGCGCCGATATCACCTTGTCAGGATATCTACAATAAGCTTGGAAAAGGGGAATTTCTGAAGCTGGACACATTCATCCATGGTGATTTTTGCCTTCCTAACGTGATATTGGAGGACTGGAAATTCAGTTCGTTCATCGACCTGGGGCTGGCAGGTGTGGGTGACAGGCACATTGATATCTACTGGGTGCTGTGGTCGCTTAACTATAACCTTAAAACTGATAAATACACCGACCTTTTCATGGAGCTGTATGGCAGAGAAAATATCGACACTGAGATCCTGAAGATAGTCGCAGAGGTGGAAGCGACTGCGTAAGAATGAAATAAAAAGACCCGAAAAAAGCAGTTAAACTTTTTTCGGGTCTGATTATTATCAGGCAGGTATTATATCTCAGAAGAATTGAACAGGTCGAAGCTGTAGTATGCGCCTGTTTCTTCTGTAAAGTACTCGGAGTACTCAAAGATGATGGGCTCAACATCAGCGGGAACTATAAAGTATACTGTTCCGCTTAACGATTCGCCCGCAGCAAGCTCAACGTTGATGGGATAGTCTACTATCTCCTCGTTTTCCACTGCGTATGCGTACTCATCATCGCCCATGCCCCAGTATGCCAGGAAGTAATAAGCGCCAGCCTCTACTGCCTCATCAAGGTTGTTCTTTACAGTGATATCAACTGCAAGGAACTTGCTGTCGTCAACGTAGTAGTCCTCTACTTCGTCAACATATTTTGCGTCATTTACTGTAAGGTCAAACTCGGAGGTGGTGAGTGTATCGCCTATCACGCCCCAGTTCTCCTGGAACGCAGATGCATTGGGATCTTCAACATATTCAAGGTCACTCAGAGGAACCTGATATGTATTTCCGTTGAAATCGTCCTCATAGATCTCAACATATTCGAATGTTACTTCGGATACATCCTTGGGGATGAAGAAGTATATGTTTCCTGTAACCGACTTATTCTTGGGAAGATCGTACTCACCGGGATACAGATCATATCCGTAGTTTTCGTCTTCCTCATAGATAGCGTACTCTACCTCGTCATCTCCGTCGCCCCAACGGATGTCAAAGTCGTATGCGCCTACATTTATCGTTTCAGAAAAGATATTTGTGCAGGTCACGTTTACGCACAGGTATTCGTAGCTTTCGTCATCTGGTACATAGCCGCTTACGGAGGTCATTCTGTATGCCTCGTTTACGGTCATGGCAAAGAACTCGTTCTTGAGCTTTTCGCCTATTTTTGCTGTGTAGGTCTTGCCGTATTCACGGCCGTCTGCGGCTGCCGCCTGGGAAATGCTGCTTGCGATGTCGTCAATGAGGCTCTTGGAGGATTCCTCATCGTTTCCTTTGTCCTCGGAGGTGGTTGAAGTGGTTGAGGAAGCAGAATTGTCAGAGGAGCCACCCTCTGCCGCTGTACCGGAGGTGTTGCCGCCGCATCCTGTCATGGCGATAACTCCCGCAAGAAGCGCACAGAGAATTGTCGTCTTTTTCATACTGTCTTACTCACTTTCTGTAATTATTTGTCTGTATTTTTCCCTGCGTTCTCCATTACCAGCAGGTTCATCTCAAAGGGCGTGAAGAACTTGCTGCATGTGGGTGCGCCGGGATTTAAAAGGCATGCTCTGCCTTTTACAGCCTGGAAAAGTCTGCTTGTCTTCATCTTCATACAGTTGAAGGACTTGCGGTCGGGGGAGGCAAGGATTGCCATTCTGTTAGGAGAAGTGAAGAACGGAATGCACTGCTGACCTGCCTTGTTTGTCATGGAAAGAACATTGAGCAGCTTGTTGCCATTGGGGTCTGCATTTTCAGACATCTGTGCAACTACAAAGATATCTGCGTCCATAAGGTCAGGAAGAACGGATTTCCATTTTGCGTTGTCCTGAACAGCCTCGGTTATTCTTTCCTCCAGTGCCTTGTTGAAATTCTTGATTTCATCGGGGGTAAACTGCTGAGCCATATCGTTACTACCTTTCTGTAAAAATCATACAAAGTCCGCCGCACTGTGCAGCGGACCTTGCTTTATATCGTATCCGCAGAGTGAAGGCTCTGCAAAACTGCGTAAGCCGTTTTCATTATGCTATCATCTTGTCTTTTCAGCGTTTTCCTTGATGATCCTTGCGATAACATCCTCAAGCGGGGATACACCCAGATCGCCGTCCTTGCGGGAGCGGAGAGCTACACTGTTTGCCTCTACCTCGTTGTCGCCAACGATGAAGAAGTAGGGGATCTTCTCGATCTGTGCCTGACGTATCTTCCAGCCGATCTTCTCGTTTCTGTTGTCAACGGAGGTGCGGATGCCCATGTTCTCAAGTCTGCAGGAGATGCTCTCTGCGTATTCCTTTGCTCTGTCTGTGATGGGCAGGATACGAACCTGCTCGGGAGCCATCCACAGAGGAAGTGCGCCTGCATACTTTTCAAGCAGGTATGCGAGGGTTCTCTCGTAGCAGCCGAGGGATGTACGGTGAATGATGTAGGGGTTCTTCTTTGTGCCGTCCACATCAACGTACTCCATGCCGAACTTTTCAGCCAGCAGCATGTCTATCTGGATTGTTACGATAGTATCTTCCTTGCCGAATACGTTCTTGTACTGGATATCCAGCTTAGGTCCGTAGAATGCTGCCTCGTCGATACCTACTGTGTACTTTACACCCAGATTGTCGAGTATCTTCTTCATTGTAGCCTGTGCTGTTTCCCACTGCTCGGCAGTGCCTTCGTACTTGATGCCGGCACGGGCGGGATCCCACTGACTGAACCGGAAGGAGCAATTTTCCAGCATACCGACCGACTCCAGGCAGTACTTTGCCAGC
>JAFSHE010000217.1 GCA_017440445.1 Oscillospiraceae bacterium
CGTCACTACTACAAGCACCTCAAGGGCGAGGAGACCTCCACAAACTCCGTTGCTACCATTTTCGCATGGACAGGCGCTCTTAAAAAGAGGGGCGAGCTTGACAACATCCCCGCACTGGTCGAGTACGCAGAAAAGCTTGAAAAGGCTACCGTACAGACCATCGAGGAGGGCGTTATGACAGGCGACCTGTACGTTCTCTCCACACTGGAGAACAAGCGCAAGGTAAATACCGAGCAGTTCCTTGTTGAGATAAACAGCAGACTTGCTGCTATGATGTGATACGGGAGCTATCCTTACAGGAAAGACGGTTTTCTACAATGCAGAAGAACAATATTTCAAATTCAGTAATACGCAGACTTCCCAGATACTATCGCTTTCTGGGGGAGCTGCTCAAGCAGGGCATAGCCAAGATATCCTCCCGTGAGCTTTCCGAGATGATGCGCCTTACTGCCTCGCAGATACGACAGGACCTTAACTGCTTCGGCGGCTTCGGTCAGCAGGGCTACGGCTACAATGTGGCGGAGCTTCGTGGCGAGATTGCAAAGATACTCGGGCTTGACATCACTGACAAGGTCATCCTTATCGGTGCGGGAAACCTCGGTCGTGCGTTGACTATGCATATCGATTTCGATAAGTACGGCTATGAGCTTGTCGGCATCTTCGACAGCAACATCGCCATGGAGAATATCGAGATTTCGGGCATACAGATACAGCACATCAGCCGCCTTGCGGAGTTCTGCGGCGAGCATAGCCCGAAGATGGCAGTGCTTTGCATCCCGCCCGAGGGAGCAAAGGAGATAGTCGAGAAGCTTATTTCCATGGGAATAACCGCATTCTGGAACTTCTCCCACTACGATATCCATTACGATTTCCCCGATGTTATCGTGGAGAACGTGCATCTCACCGACAGCCTGATGACCCTCTCCTACGCAGCCAAGCGCAGCGACGGCGGTTTCGGCGTGACGGAGGACTAAAAGAATATCATAAAGCAGCCTGAGAATTTTCCTCGGGCTGTTTTTTGTATTGCTTTTTTCTGCTTTTTATGGTATGATAGAATAGTAGAATTGTGTATGGGGTGAGCGGCGCCCCGATACATTATATCGGAGAGGTAGTTCTCAGAGCCTTTCCGCAGAATATTACGGAAATACAGAAAGGAAATACAACTATGAACATCAAACCTCAGAAGGGCATGCAGGAGTATCTGCCCGAAGCAGCGGCTCAGCGTGACCGCCTTATGAACATCATCCTCGATACTTACACCAAGAGCGGCTTTACCCGCATCTATACTCCCGCTGTGGAGAGTGCGGAGAACCTCGATAAGAGCGACGGCGGCGATAACCTCAACCTTATCTTCCGCATCATGAAGCGTGGCGACAAGCTCTCCTCCGCCCTTGCAAAGTCCCCCGTGGACGAAAAGGAGCTGTGCGACTTAGGACTTCGCTACGACCTTACGCTACCTCTTTCCAGATACTATGCAAACAACCGTAACAGCCTGCCTAATCCCTTTAAGGTAATTCAGATAGACAAGGTGTACCGTGCGGAAAGACCTCAGCGTGGCAGACTGCGTGAGTTCGTCCAGTGCGATATAGATATCCTCGGCTCTGACAGCTACGTAAACGAGATAGAGCTGATAAACGTTACCGCAAAGGCTCTTTCCAAGATTGGTATCGGCGAGTTTACCGTCCGTGTGAACGACCGCAGAGTGCTGAGAAACTCCCTGCTGACGATGGGCTTCCCCGAGGAGAGCCTCGATACCGTTTCCGTAAGCTTTGACAAGCTCGACAAGATAGGCGCAGAGGGCGTTGCCGCAGAGCTTACCGAAAAGGGCATGCCCGAGAGTGCGATAAAGGCGCTGACAGGACTTCTCGAAAAGGGCAAGCTCACCCTTGACGATATGGCAGAGTACTGCTCCGAGGACGCTAAGGAGATACTGGAAC
>JAFSHE010000218.1 GCA_017440445.1 Oscillospiraceae bacterium
ACAAGTAATATATTATAAGTCGAGGTGCCACATGGAAGATAGTCTGATACTCAAAAACCGCCTTAAAGAGGCACGAACCGAAAAGAAAATCTCACAGGCAGACCTCGCAAAAATGGTGGGTGTTTCCCGAAACACGATAAGCTCCATCGAAACAGGACAATTCAGCCCCACAGCAAAGCTTGCGCTGATACTCTGTATAGCTTTAGACAAAAAGTTTGAAGAACTGTTTTATTTCTGAAAAAAAGGGCGGCACACAGCCGCCCTTTATCTGTTATGTTTTTTACTTCAGTCGATTTTTACTATCCTTACGCTGTATAAGCGCTCCCACTATCATTATCATAGGGAACACTATTCCAAACAACAAAGCAGGCTTAAGTTCACCATCGAACAGACCCGTCAGCATGCCGACTGTGGTCGGACCGCCTGAACACCCCAGATCACCCGCCAGTGCAAGCAGTGCGAACATCGCAGTTCCACCCTTTGGAATTTCAGCCGCCGCAAGACTGAACACTCCAGGCCACAGTATTCCGACAGAAAGCCCGCATAATCCGCAGCCCACCAATGACAAAATCGGAAACGGCGACAACGATGCAAGCAGATATGAACCAATACACAGAACCCCGCTGAGAATAAGGAACGAATTCAAGTTTATCTTCTCGCTCATCTTCCCATAAAAAACTCGGGAGCTTCCCATCAGCACCGAAAACAGACATGGGCCAAGCAGGTCGCCTATGGTTTTTGAGATACCAAGTCCACTCTCCGCAAAGGCGCTTGCCCACTGGCTCATAGCCTGCTCGCTTGCACCTGCGGCGAACATCAGCACCACGAATAACCAGAAGCTCTTCATCCCGCAGAGCTGACGAATTCCGTAGCTCTCGCCCTCCTCCGTAAGAGAATATATAGGCACCTGTGTGAAATACACACTCACCAGCAGCGGGAACACCGCCCAGCACAGCGCAAGTATCTGCCAGCTATCCTTTCCGAAAACACTGAGAAACAGCGTGGACAGAGCAACTACTCCGACAGTACCCCAGCAGTAGAACGAATGAAGAAGGCTCATAACTCCCGCCTTATTTTCAGTAGGACAGGCTTCTACCACAGGGCTTACCAGCACCTCGATAAGACCTCCGCCCACCGCATACAGCACCACTGAGGTAAGAAGTCCCGCAAAGGGCGGCATGATATTCGGAAACAGCGAAAGCCCCGCAAGTCCTGCCGCCGCAAAGATATGCGCCGCCACAAGGCATCTTCGCCAGCCTATCCTGTCAGCGACCTTTGCCGCTACAAGATCTACCGCAAGCTGAACCAGAAAATTTATCGTTACAAGCAACGTTATCTGCTCCAGCGGCAGCCCGAAACGGTCACGGAATATCAGAAACAGCAGCGGTGCGAAGTTATTTACTATCGCCTGAGTTATATATCCGCCGTAGCACGCAAATATCGTGTGACGGCTGTTATTTTTTATAGACATAGAGAAAGCTCCTTTTTCAGACACTTTCACCATTATATATAGTATTCGGGATTTTGTCAAGGGAAAAGTTACTTTATATCTATCCAGTATCTCTGCTCGGTCATGCCATTTACTTCAACTTCGTTCTCCATGACACTCTTTATTTTAACGCTTTTCACATTACACTTTCACAATTTTTGATCTCATGAACTGTTATCTATGATAAAAAATCGCCGCCTCATACAGGCGGCGATAGCTTATTACTGATTTACTGTAAATTCCTCGGGCTTCTTTTCAAGGCTTACTTCGGACTCGGAGTTTATCCCTGCCGCCATAGCCTTTCCTGTAACGAAGGAGCTTACCATGGTCTTGAGGTCGATTCCAAGACCGTCAAGCAGACCAGCGGAAGCCTGTGTTGTAGCCTCGGTGATATCCTTGACCATCTTTGCGGTGTTTCCATCGCCGTACATGGTGATCTTGTCCACGTTCTCCAACGGCTTTGCGATAGCCTGAGCAACTGCGGGCATCTGCTCGAAGTACATCTGAAGCACAGCAGCTTCTTCCATCTTCTTCATAGCCTCTGCCTTCTTGTCAAGACCCTCTGCCTCTGCGAGTGCCTTTGCACGGACAGCCTCAGCCTCAGCAAGACCCTTTGCACGGATACCTGCCGCCTCCTGCTCTGCTGCGAAGCGAGCAGCCTCTGCCCTTGCCTTTTCTGCGGCAGCCTCGTTCTCAGCTGTTACGAGAATTGCAGCAGCCTCGTTCTTCTTGATCTCCAGCTCTGCTTCCGCATTCTGGATATCCTCGTACTTCTTAGCCTCTGCGTTACGCTGGATGGTATACAGCTCTGCGTCAGCCTTCTGCTGAGCCGCATATTTCTGAGCCTCGGCAGTTTTCTTTACCTCTGCCTCCAGTGCACGTTCCTTGATCTCGGCTTCCTTAGCCTTGATCTCTACCTCACGCTCCTGACGAGCGAGGTTAGCATTAGCAGTCGTGATCTCAATCGTCTTACGCTGCTCCTCCTGCTGGATGGTATATGCAGCGTCTGCCTCAGCCTGCTTGATATCAGCAGCACGCTTCAGCTCTGCCTGCTTGATAGCAAGCTCGTTTTCACGCTCTGCAATAGCAGTTTCGGAGTCAACTCTTGCGTCGTTAGCCTTGCGATTTGCCTCAGCCTGTGCGATCTTGATATCACGCTCAGCCTCAGCCTTGGAGATAGCAGCCTTCTTCTTTATCTGCATGGTGTTGTCGATACCCATATCGGTGATGATACCGTTATCGTCAACGAAATTCTGTACGTTGAAGGAAACTATCTCAAGTCCCATAGCGCTGAGGTCGGGATCTGCATTCTGCTTTACCTTGTCAGCAAACGCCTGACGGTTGGATACCATCTCCTCCAGACGCATCTGACCTACGATCTCACGCATGTTACCCTCAAGCACCTCACGGGATACCTTTGTGATGTACTCCACGTTTTTGTTAAGGAAGTTCTGCTGAGCACGCATAATTATCTCAGGCTCAGAGGAGATCTTTACGTTTACGACAGCGTCAACGGAGATGTTTATGTAGTCAGCGGTAGGAACAGCCTGTGCTGTCTTTACATCAACGGACATAAGCGCAAGCTCCAGCACGTCGCAACGCTCGAAAAAGGGAAGCTTTACGGTAGCCTTACCGATAACTACCTTCGCCTTTCTTCTGAGACCGCTTATGATGTACGCCTTATCGGGCGGAGCCTTGCGGTAGCCTGCTGCAAACATGATAACAACCACCACAACAGCAATGATTATCGGAATAAGAAAGCTTAAATCTTCTGGCATGATAATACCTCTACTTTCTGCGGAATGACCGCTGTTTAATTCAGCTTATCAGCGATAAGCTTTGCTTTTTCATACGCTGTACGGAGTTTTTCAAAATCATCCTTGTAACAGGAGAAATTTCCCGCCCGTACATCGTCAACTATCTTCTTTGCGGGATTATATACGCCGTTAAGACCCACGTTTCCCGAAAGGCCCTTAAGCGCATGAGCACGATTTTCTATCGCACCATGGTCATCCGATGCGACTGCCTCGGAAAGCTCCTTTACGACATTATCAGCAGCTCCGAAGAACTTTCTGTAATACTTAAGGAACATATCCTCGCTGTCCATAAATCTTTCGATCATTTCTGTACAGTCAAGACCGACCTCTGTAAACTCACTGCGTATCTCGCCGGTAATCATAGCAACACCTCTTTTAATCAAAATGAAACATGCTGCGCAATGCGTCTGTATCGTCACAAATTACGCTACAATAATATTGTAACATTTACATTCAATTTCGTCAAGATACATAAATAAAATTGTCATATCTCACAAAAACTAGTGTTGAAACTATTAAAAAACACCGTAACGGGATCGTTACGGTGTTTCCACTATTCATGATTGCAGGATTACGATGCGTTTTTAAAGAACTCCCAGTTTTTGATCGCCTGGGGAATATCCTTTGTACCGGTACGGAAGGCAGGCAGGTCCTTATGTGACACGATGATGTCATTTGCAAAATACTCTGCCAGCATCTCACTGGTCAGTCTGCCGTCAGCAGGAGATGGTGTGCCGTCAAAAGCTACTCTGTCATAGATAAAGTCGCCATTCCATGTCATATAGTACAGCCACATAGCGTCATTTGCGGCACAGTCAGCAGGGTCGGGAATATATCCGCACTCCGAAAGCGCAAGCATCTTGCCGCTGTCATCAGTCATAGCCTTAAGGTTATCATACTGACCCTTCTGTGCCGAATGATCCTCAGAATTTGCATAGTAGTCAACACCCGCTATATCGTATGCATTGGGGCTTACCTTACAGTGCTTGGACTGACCGTTCCACACCCAGATGATATTTGTAAGCTTATGATAGTT
Source organism: Oscillospiraceae bacterium (assembly GCA_017440445.1). The sequence goes on from JAFSHE010000218.1 coordinate 4,343, forward strand.
CTCCATTCTGTCGAAGATCATGTACCACAGCTTCTGGAAAACCTCGTTCTCAGCAGAGGACTTGCCCTGAAGTCCCCACCAGAACCAGGAGCCGCTTGCCTCATGCAGAGGACGGAACAATACTGTAATGCCTTCCTTCTCCAGACGCTGGAGCTTTGTAGCAATAAGATCGATATCATGGATCACCTGCTCATACTCCTTTGTACCGGGAGTTACAGCCTTGATCTGGTCCCAGTTCTTGATATCCTCCTGATAGAACGCATAGCCCATGCTGTGGTCATCCACATCCACAGGAACGTTCCAGTGCCATGTGAAGGTAACAAGTCCGCCGCACTCCTTGTGCCATGTTATAGCGTCATACACCATAGCCTCATTGATATATGACCCCGTACAGAAGATGAAGTCAAAGCCCTTCATGGCAGGAAGATCGCCTGTTGCATCGTAATACACGATATCCTCAAGTGCCTTTGAATTCTCCATCTGCTGGCATGACAGCATCTGCTTTCCGTAAATGCTGTACAGATAGTTGAACACCTCTAATGTGTCCTCGTTGGAGTTTTCCGAAACAGGCTTTGACGGGTCTACTGTCTTAGCGTCAAGGGATGCCTTGAGCGCCTCAAAATCAGTCTGATACGCAAGAGCCTTCTCCATGTCGATATCTCCGTCCTCGGTGAGGGCAACGGGATTTGAGAGAGGCGCTTCCTCCGCAGGAGGTGTTTCTGTTCCCGCTGAGGAATTCGTTCCATCACCCTGAGAAACCGATTCAGTTGGTACAGAGGTGCTTTCCGTATTGCCGCCGCAGGCTGTAAGAGATAATATCATAGAAACAGCCAGAACAGCGGATAAAAATCTTTTCATTCTGATCTTCCTTTCGTAAAGTAAATTAAGTAAAAACATCTTCGGTTTTAGCTAATATAAATATTATACAGCATTTCACACGGAAAAACAAGTGAATTTTATATTGTTGTGCTTTTTGCATAATCAGAGAGTGTGCTGTACCATGCCAGCGGAATGTTTGTTTGTTATTTTTTCACAAATCACCAAAGTGCCAGGAATAAAATATCGGAAAGTTGTTGAAAAATATTAAAAGATATGATATAATATAAAAGATAATTGTGCATTTTTTCGTTGCAAAATGTAACAATGGTTAGTGCACGCTACCAAAACCCGCTGTTCCTTGGAGGCTGAAATGGATTGTGCTTTATGGCTTAACAGGAGAAAGATTTTCTCCGCGGATGAGATATCCGCTTATTTTGATATAGCTGCGATCCGCGGATACTTCCTCGGTGGCAGCCTTTGTACGTGGCTCGCAGAGCACGGCGGAGAGATGTATCTGGATGCACTTTCTGCGCTGGATCCTGCCGACCCATGTCTTAACGACCGACTGACTGAGATATTCACGCAGAAAAGAAATACCATCCCTGTTCACAGGGCTGACGAGCAGCTTATAAACGCTGTTGACCACTTCAGAAACGGTGAAGCTCCTGCGGCAATATCCGAAACATGCAGCTATAACGGAAGTTTCCGCTCAGACAGTATGGTAGGCAGCTCCTTCGCAAATGCGATGGGTTTCGGCTCGTTTAAGTACGGCTCTTTCGGATTTGGTTTCGGTTCGTTCAGAAATGTACTGAATTACAGCTCTTTCGGATACGGCTCGTATAATTACGGAAGCTTTTCACGTTCCTCCTTCCGTCTGTGGGAGTGGGAATGGGATTGGCGCTGGTACCTCGGCTCTTTCCGCAGTGGCTCGTTCAGATACGGCTCTTTCAGTGGAGTTGTCGGTGCAGGGTCATACAGACTCGGTTCATTCAACTACGGATCGTTTGCTCACGGGTCATTCAATTATCGTCAGCTCGGACAAGGCTCATTCGGGTTCGGTTTTTCACAGTGGCAGGGCTTTGGTTCTTACAGGGGAACTGCATTTTCAGGCACTTCGGGAAGCTGTCCTATGCTCTCCTCTGACGAGTACGACGAGATAATGTACCGCACACTGGGTATATGCCCGCTTAACCGCTTCGGCTACGGAATACATCTGATATGAGGCTGATATGAACGCTATTCACATAATTTCCACCGCTCCGTTTTTTGCAAAGAAAAGCGGAGCGTTTTTTCAGGAGGATTTCGATCTGTACTGCACTGTGCTTTCCGCACTTAACTGGCGTCGGCACAATGGCAGGATATCGCTGTACACCGATACAAAAGGCGCAGAGTATTATCGCTCCCTCGGGATATGCGATATATGGGACGAGGTGTGCGTGTGCATCCCTGACGACATGGAGGGCATCGACCCGCAGATGTTCTGGGCAGGCGGAAAGCTGCTGGCGCTTCGTGAGTGTAAAGCCCCTTGCGTGATGATCGACACTGATTTTATCGTGTGGGAAAAGCTGAATTTCGGCAGCGAGATAATCGCCGCACATCGTGAAGAGCTTTATCCCGACATCTACCCGCCTCTTGAGTATTTCAGACTTAAAGACCATATCCTCCCCGATTTCAACAGGGATGTTTTGCCGCTGAACACTGCATTCCTTTACCTCCCAGATAATGATATAAAGGAGTTCTATATTTCACAGGCGATCACATTTATGAAATCCGCTGTGCCTTGTGAGGACAGACTATGCTACATGGTCATAGCAGAGCAGAGGATGCTCGCCATGTGCGCAGAATACACCAATACTCCCGTAAGGACGCTGCTGGATAAGGATCACCTGTTTTTCCCGCAGGACAGCTTCACCCATCTGTGGGGAGCAAAGCAGGCTATGCGGGATGATCCATCGCTCCATAAAGATTTCTGCCACAGAGCGGCTGACAGGATACGTATAGATTTCCCTGACTATGCCTATACCGTTGATATTATCCAAAAACAAGCGAAATGATATAGCGGGAAATAAGACGTTTATACATCAGCAGATAAATACAAACAAATTTCGTTTTTCCTCTTGAAAAATCTATCGGAATATGTTATACTATACTATAAGCAACAGGGCTTTGCCCCAAGCAATCAACAAAATAAGAAAGAGGTGTTCCTTTTGAAGCACATCACAACTATCAACAAGGCTAATCTCAAGACAACTGCTGCCAAGGGCGGCTGCGGCAAGTGCCAGTCTTCCTGCCAGTCTGCTTGCAAGACTTCCTGCACAGTAGCTAACCAGAAGTGCGAGGCAGTTAAGTAATTAGCGCTTAAAATTCAAGGAAAACTTTTTGGGCGGAACTCTACCGCCCAAAATTTTTGACCTGACAAGGACACCTGATATCTATTCACGAAAGGTACAATTCAGATGATACATAAATTCAAACAGCTAGGATACAACATAGTGCTTGATGTAAGCAGCAACGGAGTGCATGTGGTGGATGACTGCGCATTCGATATTCTCGACCATGTTTGCGCACCCATGTCTGAGGAATGTCCTGCGGAGCTTTTCGCAAAGCTTCCTGCTTACTCAGAGGACGATATCCGTGAAAACTACACAGAGCTTTATGAGCTTTACAAAGAGGGCATCCTCTTTACCGAAGATGATTATGAAAAGTATTCCGATACAATGATGAAGTCCCCCGTCAAGTCCATGTGTCTTAATGTTGCACATGACTGCAACCTGCGCTGCGAATATTGCTTCGCACAGACAGGTGATTTCGGTGGCGCACGCTGCATAATGCCCCCTGAAACAGGCAGAAAGGCAATAGATTTTCTTATCGAAAACTCCGCAGACCGTGAAAATCTGGAGCTGGATTTCTTCGGCGGCGAGCCTCTGATGGCATGGGATACTGTCGTTGAAACTGTAAAATATGCACGCTCCATCGAGAAACAGCACGGCAAGACCTTCCGCTTCACCATCACAACAAACGGAATACTTCTCGACGATGAGAAGATAGAATACATAAACCGTGAAATGAGCAACTGTGTGCTTTCTCTCGACGGAAGAAAGGAAGTTACCGACAGGATACGCAAGACCCTCAACGACAAGAGCGCATACGATGTTATCGTGCCTAAATTCCAGAAACTTGTACAGAACAGAGGTGGCAAGGACTACTACGTGCGTGCCACTTTCACAAAATACAATCTGGACTTTACAGATGATGTTCTCCATATCCGTGAGCTTGGCTTTGAGCAGCTTTCAGCTGAGCCTGTTGTAACAGACCCCAGAATGCCCTACGCAATAAACGAGGCTGACCTCCCCAGAGTATTCTCCGAATACGACCGCCTTGCTGAAGTGATGGCTGAGCGCACATAAAACAAGTTCAACTTCTTCCACTTCATGGTGGACCTTAATCAGGGGCCCTGTGCCATCAAGCGTCTGCGTGGCTGCGGCTGCGGCAACGACTATGTTGCAGTAACTCCCGAGGGCGATATCTATCCCTGCCACCAGTTTGTAGGCATAGACGAATGGAAGATGGGCAGCCTGCACGATGGCTCCTTCAACCACGACATCAAGACCACCTTTGCAAAGACACACATTTACAGCAAAACAGGCTGTCGTGACTGCTGGGCAAAGTTCTTCTGCTCAGGCGGCTGCAACGCTAACAGCTTCATTTACGAGGGCGATATCAAAAAGCCCCACAAGCTCTCCTGCGAGATGCAGAAAAAGCGCCTTGAGTGCGCAATAGCCCTTGCTGTCAACAGATCAGTAAAGGAACAGGATTAACCTTTTGCCGCTCGGGCATGCCTTACGGCGGTGCTCGGGCGGTTTTGTATAATAAAACAAAGGAGAGAAAAGCCATGTTTACAAACTCTGCACAAACCGCATCTTTAACAAGATCCGACGATCCGCAGAAGGTGGATCGCCTCGGCATGGAGAAACGCTATGAGGGTCTTACTCAATTCATCTGTACCTGCAGCACTCCAATGACCGTTGCGATACAGGGCGACTGGGGCTCGGGCAAGACCTCCGCTATGGAAATAATCCGTGAAAAGATCGGTACATATCTCAAAGACAGAACAGATGCAAAAAGCAAGAATTTTATAGACAAGCTTAAAACACAGAACGATACACACAACAGTGTCAACCCTCACTGTATCTGGTTCAACACATGGCAGTTTTCACTGTTTGACAGCGGAGAAAACCTCACCCTGCATCTTATTGACACCATGCTTGATAGTCTTAAGGACATGGCAAAGGTCCTTGATATAAAGGATGAGATGGCCAATATCAGCGGCTTTCAGAATGTAGTCAACACCACTATGCGTATTATCGGCAGCGCTGTTGGCGCAGGACTTAAAAACGCCAACCCGCTTATAGGACTTGCCTGCGATACAGCAGAGGGACTGAGCAGGAATTCCTCCGATGACAGCGAGCTTACTCAGGTAAGAAGCGTCAACATAAAAACTCTCCGTGATGATATGAACCGCCTTATTGATAAAATACTGGAAAAAACAGGTCATGACCGTATCTATGTATTTATCGATGACCTGGACAGACTGGAGCCACGTGTAGCAGTTGAGATGCTGGAGGGCATGAAGATATTTGCCAACTATTCCAAATGTGTGTTCATACTGGCGATAGACAAAAGCGTTGTCACCATGGGACTGAAGGGCAAATACGGAGATGAATTTATAGAGGATGAAAACAACGATAAAAGCAACAGCTTCTTCGATAAGATCATACAGGTACCGTTTTCTCTGCCTGTCAGCGCATATAATATAAAAGAATTCGTTACCGACCTTCGTAAAAGCGATGTGAATATCGACGGATATGTGGAGCTTCTTAAGGCATTCAACGAATATAATCCCCGCACCATCAAGCGCAGTTTCAATCTGCTGGAGCTTTACCGCTGCATGAATTCGTCTGACACCTCAGACAATAAAAGCATTCTGGACCAGTACGCAATACTGCTTTTACAAGTTAAGTCCGATACCAAAACATATAACGACCTTATCACAGAAATACGCGGACACTATAACAGCAGCGATAACGGTGAGATCAACAGCATATTTGAGATATTCAGAGATATCTACACCGGAAAGCGAAGTATTGGTCTGCCCATGCATGCGGTAATAAGCCAGTTTTACGGCGAGGAAATGGACAACGCAATTATTGCTGAAGGTGAGGAGCAGCTCAGCGAAAACGTACTGAATATCACAAGAGAATTTGCCAAAATGCTTATGGAGATGAATAATGCCATGGGCAATTCAACGGAAGAAGTGCCTGCAAGCTCACGCAAGGATGCATGCTTTGCTGAAAAGCTGTATCATTTTCTGAACGAAGAATGCCATGCGAGAATGGATGACGACTGGGAGGCTATATGGGACAACTCCAACAATCAGCAGATAGAGCGTCATGCATATATCGGAAATATGGACATAAAATATTTTTCCAGAATAACCAAATCACCATATATTACTATACGAAACGCTGCACCGCGCAAAGATTTTCTTGAAGCCCACACAAACGATTTTGCAAATGTCGATCCTAACGACAAAACGATCCAATGGCCATCGGATAAGCTGTGCTATCCAAACCCATATCGAAGCACCATTACATTTTTTATTGAAACAACAGATAAATTTGAAGTATTCAGAGAAATGCTTCTTGATTACCCCGAAATAAAAGCAATCTGCAGCCAGATGACATAAAGATAACTGTACAGAAAGGAAAACACTATGAGAAGAACCAAAATAGTATGTACACTTGGTCCTGCAACCAAGGATGACGAGGTACTGCGCCGCCTTATCGAAAACGGCATGAACGTAGCAAGACAGAATTTCTCCCACGGCACGCATGAAAGCCACAAGATCACTCATGACCAGATAGTACGCATCGCAAAGGAGATGGGAAAACCCGTCGCAACTCTGCTTGACACAAAGGGTCCTGAGATACGTCTTAAGAAATTCGCAAACGGAAAAAGACCTGAGCTTCAGAATGGAAGCAGCTTCACCCTCACCACAAGAGAGGTAGAGGGCGACGAAAAGTGCGTTTCCATCACATACAAGAACCTCGCAGACGATATCGACGTAGGAACAAAGATACTCATTGATGATGGTAATGTTGCACTTCGCTGCACAGATATCCTCCGCAACGCTGACGGCACCGCAGATATCGTATGCACCGTTACAAGCGGCGGAGTCGTTTCCGACCGCAAGGGTGTGAATATCCCAGGAGTCAAGCTGTCAATGCCCTACCTCAGCGAAGTAGATATCTCGGATATCCGCTTTGCGGCAAGAGAGAATTTCGACTTTATCGCTGCCTCCTTTGTTACCTGTGCCGATGATGTTATCGGTGTACGTAAAATTCTCGAGGAAGAAGGCAGACCTGATATCCGTATAATCGCCAAAATAGAAAACGGCGAGGGCGTAAAGAATATAGACAGCATCCTGCGTGTTGCAGACGGTATCATGGTAGCCCGTGGAGATATGGGTGTAGAGATACCCTTCGAGGAGATTCCACAGCTTCAGAAGATGCTGATAAAAAAGGGCTACAACGCAAACAAGCAGGTCATCACC
>JAFSHE010000219.1 GCA_017440445.1 Oscillospiraceae bacterium
AGGACTTGAGGAGGTCAGGGAGATAGCTGCACAGTTCGGGATAGAGGACATAAACCTTGTAAAGCCAAGCATAGGAGAGGCGACCCGTGTGCTTCTGAGGAGAGTTCCCTGGAAGCTGCTGGTCCACAGCCTTGAGGATAACGAGCATCTGGGACATATTTATCAGCTTGCAAAGGAGAAAGGCGTTGAAGTGATACAGTATCCGCTGAAAAACTATAAGGCATGCGGACTTATCAGAAATCTCGCCGACACTTGATATGAAAAGGATATTATTCACTTGCGATCTTGACAACACACTGCTGTATTCCTACAAGCACAAAAAGGACGGCGATGTGTGTATCGAGATCCTTAAGGAGAAGGAACAGGGCTTCACGACTCCCCGTACACTGGAGCTGCTGAAGCAGGTGGTGGAGCTTCCCGATGTGGAAACAGTTCCACTGACAACACGCTCGGTGGAGCAGTATACTCGTATAAACTGGGGTGAAAGCGCACCTCATTCCGCACTGGTAACCAACGGTACGCTGCTGCTTATAGACGAAAAGCTGAACGACGAATGGTGGATGGGCTCGCTTGAAAGCGTTATGCCCTGCAAAGCAGAAATAAACAGGATGTACGAGATGCTTTCTCCGCAGGACAGCTTTATCCGTGTACGGATAGTGGACGAGATGTATCTTTTCGTTTACTGCGCAGAAAACACTAAGCCGCAGGATACTGCTGCACTTCTGGGGGCGCTTACAACGCTTAACGTAAAGTGCGCAGGAAAGAAGATATATCTGTTCCCGCCTGCTGCCGATAAGGGCTTCGCATCAGAAAGAATGGCGAAAAGGCTCGGGTCGGAGCTTCACATCGCCGCAGGCGACAGCGCTATCGACCTTCCCATGCTTCAGATGGCTGATATCGCAATAATCCCGCATGACGATTTTATGATGGCGCAGGAATATAAAAAGTGCATCGTATGCCCGCCCGAAAAAAGGTTTTCGGAATTCGTGCTTGAAACGGTTCTGGAGCTGGCTAAAGAATAATAAAAACGGAGCTTTCCTTGTTCGGATAGCTCCGTTTATTTTATCACTTCATCCGAAGCATTTCTGACACGGTACGCAGTTCTTTGCGACTGCCTCGGAATATGTCATTTCGGTGTAGTTCTTCATTCCCGAACAATTAGGTTTGCTGTGGTATTTTCCGCTTGAACTTACATACACAGATGCGCCGACGCTGTCGGAGTGCGCAGGAGTGCTTTCGACTGGGGTCTGATCGGTCTCCTGCGGAGAAGAAGTGGTCTTTGTTGTGGATACGGCAGTCGTTACAGGAGGAGATACTGCCTCTGACTTCTGCGTCTGAGGGATACGTGAGGGCTGCCTGTCCGTATCCATCGCCTGTGCAGCGGATATCGTACAATCCTCAAGCGTTATGGAATACCCTTGAATATCGGATATCGTTCCGTTTACGGTGACAACTGAAAATGTTGTATAATCCTTGTCTGCGGAAGCTATCACTGTAACAGGCGGGTCGTCCGAAACAAACACCAGCTTTTCAGATGTGCTGAGCATCTTATCGGGAGCGGCTGTAAAGCTGACCGTGATATCAAAACTCTTTCCCGACCCGGAATACAGCTTTACAGTATCTAAAACAGAACCGAGGATCACATCCTGCTCAACAGGTGCGGATGTGGTCTGAGATGTGGTGGAAGCAGGCTTATCCTCTACCATGATGCGGCTGTCATTATCCTCAGCAGAGGAAGCAAACACAGATACGCCAACGACCGCTGCACATACAGCGGCAGCGCCAAGCTCCAGCTTTGTTTTTCTTTCCATGCCGCACCTCCCCGATTTGAATTACTATACTGTATTATACATGTTCTGACCGATGATGTCAACCATGTTTTCGGCTCTGCCCGATATATCCGTACAGCACAAGACCCGCAGATATATCCTGCGGGTCTTAGCATTATGCGGCAGCCTTTGCCGCTTTTTCCCTTTTGTAATCTACGCAAAGCATTATGTAGCTTACTACTCCTGTCACTAAGATCGGGATAAAAGATACCAGCATGCTGGTTATCCTGTCCTGCTGCACGCCCGCTGCTGCGGGGTCTGCTTTGAGATTCAGGAAGATAAGCAGTAACAATACAGAACAGTTATTATTCACCCCATGAGCTATCGCAGCAGGCCACACTGACTTTGTACGCCTTGATATAAGCGTAAGGAACGAGCCCATACACACGCAGTCAACACACATAAGGAGTATTCCTACATACGGGAAGCCTGCGTATTCCATGCCGAAGTTGTGACCCGAAACCGTCATCGGAGCATGCCATAATCCCCAGATAACTCCGCCCACGATCACTGCGGCGGGAAGCGGCATCAGCTTTTCAAGCTGCGGCATAAGATAACCTCTCCAACCGAGTTCCTCACCGAAAAAAACGGATAGACCAATCAGTATCATCGGTGGCATGGACAGTGCCATCGGAATAGTATCCGAAAGATATTCCGTGCTGAAAATTCCTCCGAGATCCGCACCCGCATGGAGAAATGTGAGCAGATTTCCTATCGCTCCATACACGATAGGAACAGCAATCGCCATAACGTAATACTTTATCCTGCCCTTTTCAAAGTTGAACTCCAGCATAGCGTCCCTGAAGCCCTGCTTTGTTACGAGCCTTGTTACGATATTTGCCAGTGCAGGAAGCAGCATGCCAAGTCCTGCAAGCATTGTAAGCGGGTCTGCGGAAAGCTCAGGCGTGGAATACATCGGCGCACCGAGAGCATCATTTACCGCTATCGTAATGAGGTATACGGGAACACACGCTATAACAAGAAATATCACAAGACGGATGATAGTAATTTTCTTATCACTGCTCAAAGCTTTCAGCTCCTTTCTGATACAGTATACAGGACAGCTTGTAGGACAGCACATACAACACTATCGAAGCGTACGGAAGTATAGCGAGGGTCCATGTCATCTCTTTTTGCCCTGCCCTGCCTGCGGCAAGGTCTGCAAGCCATGCGTAGAAGCTCTCCTCACTCATGAAGATAGTGAGATCACCGAACAGGCCATAGACTATAATGGCGAACATCAGACCCACAAACAGGAATGCACGCAGGTTGCTGCCCCTCTTGTTTCCAAAACGGATGATAAACGGCAGCTCTATCGCACTGCACAAAAGCATCACCCAGAATATCACTGAAATTATTGATACAACAGAGTCAGCTCCAACCACAGCACTGAATACCATATCTCCGATATAGCACATGGTGACCGCTATCATGTTGTTTGCAAGAACGAACAGATACTTTGACTTCACCTGTCCCCTTGCCGCCTGCGGAGTGGAGCTTACAAAGGACGCCCACAGCTTTCTCTCGTCATACTTGTATATCATGGTGTTAAGACATCCTGCCATCAGCATAGTCAACAGTGCTACAAGAACTATCGTCATTGTGCGCAGCTGATCTGTATCGGTTCTGAATGCCGAGATAGCTATCATAGGAGCATATCCCCCCACCACAAGGAAGGAATACATCGTTATCATATATATGCGGTTTTCATAGAATTCTTTAAAAAGCAATCCTGACATACTCTGCACTCCTTTACACTTTATTTACAGGCTTTTCTTTTTTTGAGAAAAACTTCGGCGGCTTCATGTCACGGTGCTTCATCACGAATGTGGTGACAGCCCAGCCAAACGCCACTATCGCTATCAGCACCAACGGAGAGAAAGGTAATATCGCCTCGCTGATCTCGCTTACCTTATCACCGACCAGAAGAAATACAGTCTCATCCTCCGGTGCATTCTCATCCATGACGCCTGAGGCGAACATCAGGAACATCATCCCCAGATAGCCCAGTATAAGCACGATCACCACTGCGTATGTGGTGGACTTAAACCAGTAGGACAGTATCGTGATAAGCGTAGCCATAAATACAATAACAAGCATTATGGATGCCATAACAGCAAAGTCCGAGTAAGCAATAGGCTTGCCCATTAATTCTCCGACTATCACACCATTTACTGTGGAAAGTCCGTAGCCGATAACAGCGACTGCAAGCATCATCATGTACTTTACAAAGAAGAACTTGCTCTCGGATACAGGTGAGGAATAAAGAAACCTTGTCCATTTCTCAGTATAATCATTGGGAGCGGTATCAACTACTACCGAAGTATTCATAAAGAACAGCGCTGCGGGGACAAAAATTCCGAACATGCGTATCGTACCGCTTGCACTTTGCAGCACATCCTCGGGGAGCTTTGCAAGATTGCCAACCTTCATACTCAACAGAACCAGAAATACCAGCAGGATAAATCCAAAGAAGATACTGGTTACCGCAATATATGTACGCCTGCCTATATACAACTCACGGAAGAAAAGACCCTTCAGCGATGCGGATTTTCTAGCGCCCATCATGTCCACTCCTTTTTGCCTGCGTTGACATAGTACAGCATTATCTCCTCAAGCGTGGTCTTATCTATTGTAAGACCCGAGTACTTTTTCTTTGCCTCTGCACGGTCAGCGACCATTACCTCTGCACCGAATTCATTGATTCGTGCGCTGATAAAATCAGCTGGTGCTATCTCTTTGTAGTCTGCCTTTGTACACTTAATAACGCCGTGAGCCTCAAGTATATCGTCCTTGTAGCCCGAGATAAGCAGCTTTCCTCTGTCAATGAATGTAACGCTGTCTGCGATCTTTTCAAGGTCTGATGTGATATGCGAGGACATAAGGATACTGTTTTCAGCGTCCTGAAGATACTCAAGGAAGATATCCAGTATCTCGTTACGTACAACGGGGTCCAGACCTGTTGTAGCCTCATCCATTATCAGCAGCTTTGCTCCGTGGGAAAGTGCAGCGGCTATCTGCATCTTCATCTTCATGCCCTTGGAGAAATCCTTCAGCTTCTTGCGGGAGGGCAGACCGAAGCGCTCCACATACTCGAAAAACTTCGCTTTATCCCAGTTTCTGTATATACCGCCCATCATTATGCTGAGCTGCTTTGCACTGAAATCCTCATGGAAGGGCTGCTCATCAAATACTGCGGCGATCTGCTCCTTTATCTCGTACTCATGCTCACGGTTGTCAAGACCCAGCATCTTAACGCTGCCGCTGTCGGGCTTTATGATGTTCAGCAGGGACTTGATGGTAGTTGTCTTTCCTGCACCGTTCTGTCCGATAAAGCCCATGATACTGCCCTTTGGCACATTGAAGCTGACGTTGTCCAGTGTAAATCCGTCGTACTTCTTGGTAAGACCGCTGATCTCTATTGCGTTTTCGTAGTCAGTCATTGTCTGTTCCTCCATAAACAAGCTCAAGTATCTCTTTCAGCTCCTCAAGGGAGAGGTCGCAAAGCCGCGACATTTCACATGCCTTTGTAAGAAGCTCCTCCGTCTGACGGACGTATTCCTCCCGCAGGAACTGGGTATTCTGCCCTTTTACATAGCAGCCCTTTCCTGCGAAGTTCTCGATATATCCGTCCCGTTCAAGCTCCTCGTAGGCACGCTTTGTGGTGATAACGCTTATCCTCAGCTGCATGGCGAGGTTGCGCATCGACGGCAGGGCGTCCCCTGCTTTCAGCGTACCGTTCATGATGAGCGCCTTTATCTGCGAGGTGATCTGCTGATAAATAGGCTCATCCGACGAGTTTGTTAATATGATATCCATATTCACCTCATGTTAAAATTGTATATATACGGTATACACAGTATATCACATCTATATACACTTGTCAAGTGTTTCCCTAAATTTTTTCAAAAAAAGACCGCCATAAAAAATGACGGTCTTAAATGCTGAGATTTTTAAATATCCATATAGTTTCCGCAGTGGGTAAGGGTAAGCTGCTCAACATCCTCAACGGTAAGAGTTATCTCCTCACCGAAAAGAGTGCGTGCGGTCTTTGGAATGACCACTTCCATCGGCGCTCCCCTGTGCAGGTCGAACCAGTTGTCCGAATAATCAACTATGTACTTCTCGTGATTTATGCACAGCGACTTTATAAAGCCATCCGTTTCAAGCAAAAGGACAAAGCTGTCCTCGTGCTCGGTAACTGTGCGCTTTATCTCGGGAGCGTTGAATTCAAACTCCTTGGGGCGCACAAGCAGCTCGGTGCCCCTGTAAGCTATCTCCCCGACGCACTCGAATGAAAACTCGATATAGCGGGTGCGTTTCTCCTCTCTTGTACCGAAGTATCCTGAAAGATCGACCGACGCAACAGTTTTCTGCATAAGCGGCTCCACGGTGATATCCCATTCAGCCTTGCTGATGACCGCGCCGTTGTTATCACGTACATTAACGGAAAGACGACCCGAGCATTGCTTTGTAAGCTCCGAGGATGCCACAAAGGTGACGTTTTCTATATCATCCGTATTGCAGGATATCAGCACATCACCGAAAAATCTGCGTGAGAACCAGTGAAGTCCCTTTTTGTTACCGAAATAATCTATGCTAGACCAGGAGATAACAGGCCAGCAGTCGTTCACCTGCCAGTACAGCGCACCCATGCTGATACCACGGTTGCGGCGAAGATGCTCCACATCGCAGCGGATGCACTCAGCCTGAACAAGCTGTGAGGCATAGGTCATTCCTCGCATAGTAGCGGGGATATGGCACATCTGCGCAATATAAAACATCAGCTTTTCGTTGCCGAGGGTACACTTCTGATGGGCCTCCATAACGTTTGAGCAGATATTTGCATTCTCGCTCTCCGAGAAGTGGATGGTAGTCTTTACATCGGGGAGCGACTCAAAACCGAACTCCGAGCAGAAACGATGAGTATGCTTTCTGAACTCCTCTATCGGCTTGAAATTATGCCATACATCCCAGTAATGGCTGTCGCCAAGATGTGTGGTTGAGCTGTTTTTAAAGCACTCGCTGCCCTCGTAAACGCCTCCGCCTGTGCTGGGAGAGGACGGCCAGTAGAACAGGTCTGTAATACAGCTTTCAAGCGCACGCGGTATCACTCCGTACTCGAACAGCTTGCGGTAGCACTCCTTAGCCTCGGGGTCATGGGGTACTCCCCAGCCCTCCCACATGGACTCTATCTCATTGTTGCCGCACCACAGCGCAAGCGAGGGGTGATTCTTCATGCGGCAGATATTGTCAATGCACTCATAATATACGCCCTTAAGCTGCTCATCACTGAAATCGTATGCTGCGCAGGCAAACATGAAGTCCTCCCACACCAGCAGACCAAGACGGTCGCAGATATCAAAGAAAAAGTCCTCGGGATAGTAGCCGCCGCCCCATACTCTCACCATGCAGCAGTTTGCCTCGCACATATCGCGAAGAAGCTTTTCGGTGCGGCTCTCCGTCACCAGCGGCAGCAGATTGTCCTGCGGAATGTAATTTGCGCCGCGGACGAATATCTTTACGCCATTTACGACAAAGCAGAATTCACGTCCGCCGTGGCTGTCAGGCTCACGGCTGAGCGTTACACTACGAAAGCCCACATTCATGCAGGCGGTTATCTCTCCCTGCTCCGTATGAGCGGTAAGCGAAAGCTCATGCAGGGGCTGCTCTCCGTAGCCTCTCGGATACCACAATTCGGGAGAATCTATCTCAAACACAGCAGACTTGCCGCAGACGGTCTCTTTTGTCATGCCGAGGATGGATACGCTTACAGGCGCAGAGCTTTCCACGGGCTTTGATGTGCCGTTTTCCGCCGCACACAAAACAGGAGTTACTTCAAATGTAAGGTGCGAATAGTCCTCGGAGAATATCTGCTTTATGTCGGTGCGCAGCTCGTATACGCTTTCGCGCAGCTCCACATCACGGAATATACCCATATCCGGAATAACTGCGCCCCAGTCCCAGCCGTACATATAATGTGCCTTACGGATATGCGGAAAGCCCTCAACCGTGCTGTCCACTCCGTAGATGGGGCGCTCCTTTACCGCACGCTCCACATACTCCATAGGCGAGGCTATGCGCACCTCAAGAGTGTTGGTCTCATGTAGCTTCTCACCCTTCAGCGGAAAGCGCCAGGTGCGGTGCATATTATCACAATGACCTATCACCTCGCC
>JAFSHE010000220.1 GCA_017440445.1 Oscillospiraceae bacterium
GCGTGCATATCACCCAATGTATGAAAAAGAGGGCGGTGTCCCTGCAATACAGGAGATAGAGTTTTCCATAACTCACAACAGAGGTTGTTTCGGATTCTGTAATTTCTGTTCGATTGCGCTTCATCAGGGCAGAAGAATTCAGACACGCAGTGAAGAATCTGTATATAACGAGGCAGTAATGCTCTCTGAAAAGCCGAATTTCAAGGGATATATCCACGATGTCGGCGGACCTACTGCGAATTTCCGCCATCCTTCCTGTGAAAAACAGGATGAACACGGAATGTGTAAAGGTAAAAAATGTCTTGCTCCTACTCCGTGTAAAAATATGATAGCAGACCATAGTGATTATATCAAATTGCTTAGAAGGCTGCGTTCAATCAAAAAAGTAAAGAAGATATTTATCCGCTCGGGAATACGCTTTGATTATATTTTAGCCGATAAGAACGGGGAATTTCTTGACGAGCTTGTAGAGCATCATGTAAGCGGACAGCTGAAGGTCGCTCCTGAGCATGCTAGCAATAAAGTTCTTGATTATATGGGCAAGCCTCATATCGAGGTCTATGAGGAATTTGAACGTAAGTTCTATGCTTCCACTAAGAAATGTGGAAAGGAGCAGTATCTTGTTCCGTATCTTATGTCCTCGCATCCCGGATGTACGCTGAATGAGGCAGTAGAGCTTGCTGTCTTCCTCAAGAAACACAATATCCGACCTGAACAGGTACAGGACTACTATCCTACACCCGGAACAATATCAACTGCGATGTTCTACACGGGACTTGATCCTTATACAATGGAGCCGATGTTTGTACCTCGCACTGCTGAGGAAAAGGCTATGCAGAGAGCGCTTCTGCAGTATTTCAAGCCCGAGAACAGACGCCTTGTCGAAAAAGCGCTTATCATGGCAAAGCGCCGTGATCTGATAGGCACAGGAAAGGATTGCCTTATTAAGCCACTGGAGCAAAAGACAGGTAGCCGTAAACCCTCACACAACGAAAGGAACATACCAAATGGCAGAAAAAAGCCGACGACAAAAACGCAAGGAAAGAAAACAGCGAAAAGACCTCGCTAAAAATATATGCTATATCATTTTTGTCCTGCTTTTTGTCGCTATATTGTTTCTGATATTTAATGAGCATTACTTGCACATTGAGGGAGTTCCAACAATAACAGAACTGATGGAGGATGCGGGCTTTATAAAGCGTCCGAAAGTTCACGTTGAGCAGGACGAGATAGCTGTTCATTTTATCGATGTGGGACAGGGCGATTGTGCCTTGATTAAGACATCAGATAAAAATGTCCTTATTGACTGCGGTGAGGACAGTGAAGCTGCAAATGTGATAAGCTATCTGAGGTCATTTGGTGTGACAAGACTTGACTATGTGATAGCTACACATCCTCATTCTGATCACATGGGAGGAATGTATCGAATTCTTAGTTCTTTTGATGTAGGTGAGGTCATTATACCGGAAGTACCCGAAAATCTTACTCCTACTACGGAATACTATGAAAAATTCCTTGATGTTATTGAAGAACGTAATATAGGTGCTTTTTATGCTATTCAAGGACAGAAATTCCAGCTTTGTGAGGGATCTGTCCTTGAAATTCTTGGCCCTCTAGGTAATGATTATGATGATCTGAATGATTTTTCAGTTGTCGCAAAGCTCACAAGCGGTAATTACAGTTTCCTTTTTACAGGAGATATGGAAACTGCCTCTGAAGAAAAGCTGATGGAATATTGGATAAATGTTCGGGCTGATGTGCTTAAAGTTGCACATCACGGCAGTTCATCTTCAAGCAGTACGGCTTTTTTGAAAAGGATAGATCCTGACTATGCCGTTATCAGCGTTGGCGAAGGCAACTCATACGGGCATCCTACATCTGAGGTGCTGAAAAGATTAAAATATTTCGATTGTGAGATTCTAACAACTATGGATAAGGGAGATATCGTGTTCATCACTGATGGAAATGAGTTAAAATATGTTACAACAAACAGCGGGGAGGATGCTGCGTGATAAAGATCGACAGGCTCGAGGGTGATAAGGCAATTCTCGAAATGGACGATGGAAGTATTCGTGAGATATCAGTTTATGAGCTTCCGGCCGAAGCGCATGAAGGAAGTCTATTAATCGAAACAAATGGATATTATCAGCTTGATACGCGTACAGAAGCTGAAAGGCGAAAGAGACTTTCATCCAGAACAAGACAGATATTTTCACGAAAACGGTAGCAGTACACAGAAAAAGATTGTAGAAGGCGGAGAGTGTTCCGCCTTTTCTTTCGTTAAACTGCACAAATCATACTCCTGTGATTGCATGATTACATGTAAAACAACGTTTTTTTTGTTTCTCACTTGTAACGGTGAAAAAAAAGTAGTATAATAATCTGTGGCGAATTTTAAGAAAATATAAAGAAAGAGATGTTGAATTTGAAAAGAGACGATTTAAGAAACATAGCCATTATTGCCCACGTTGACCACGGTAAGACAACACTTGTAGATGAGATGCTGAAACAGGGCGGCGCCTTCCGTGATAATCAGGTAGTGAATGACAGAGTAATGGATAGTAACGATATCGAACGAGAGCGTGGTATCACGATCCTTGCAAAGAATACAGCATGCATGTATAACGGAGTTAAGATCAACATTGTTGACACCCCCGGACATGCTGATTTTGGCGGCGAGGTAGAGCGTATCCTTAAAATGGTAAACGGCGTTCTGCTTCTTGTTGACTCATTTGAGGGTACGATGCCACAGACTCGTTTTGTACTCCAGAAGGCACTTGAGCTTGGACACAAGATCATTGTTGTTGTGAACAAGACTGACCGTCCTGATGCAAGAAACAAGGAAGTAGTTGACGAAGTTCTGGAACTTCTTCTTGACCTGGATGCTACTGAGGAACAGATCGACAGCCCTGTTGTTTTCTGCTCAGGCAGAATGGGCGTTGCTTCTTTCTCGCCCGACCACATGGGAACCGATTTCAAACCGCTGTTTGATAAGATAGTTGAGCATATCGATCCTCCTGAGGGAAATGACGAGGGTGAGCTTCAGGTACTGGTTTCTTCAATAGACTATAATGAGTATGTCGGAAGAATCGCTATCGGACGTATTGAGCGTGGTGTTATGAAGCAGAATCAGGAGGTAATGGTCTGCGACCACCTTGAAAGAACTGCGCCATTCAAGTCTAAGATAGTATCACTTTATCAGTTTGAGGGACTTAACAGAGTTCCTGTTGCAGAAGCAAAGGTAGGAGATATCGTATGTTTCTCAGGCATTGAGGGAGTTACAATTGGTCAGACGATAACATCTGTAAGCTGCCCTGAGCCGCTGCCTTTTGTCAA
>JAFSHE010000025.1 GCA_017440445.1 Oscillospiraceae bacterium
GCAGGCATGACTGTAACAGAGGACAGACTGAAGAATGTTGATTTCTCCGACTCCTACACAACTGCTATGCAGGTAATCATTGTAAGAAAGAACTGATATCTGAATATCTGACTTCGCCGTGCGTGCATGTCGTGCACGGCGAAATTTATTAAATGAACGGATGTGAAATAATGCTTCTGACTGCTGTATCCGAGGCGCAGGCGGTGCTTGCTGACAATGTGACCCGTGAGCCAAACTTTTGGGACGGTATATGCGGAGTTTTTGCTGATTTCGGAGAGTCGTTCTACGACAACTTTATTGCGGAAAACCGCTGGATGTACCTTGTAAACGGTCTGAAAAATACGCTTATCATCACCTTCCTTGCGATAATCATAGGAATCATCCTGGGATTTCTGGTGGCGATAGTGCGCTCCACCCACGACAAGACAGGAAAGCTGAAGCCGCTCAATCTGCTGTGCAACATCTACCTCACTGTTATCAGAGGAACTCCTGTTGTTGTTCAGCTGCTGATAATCTACTTCGTTATCTTCGCTCCCGTCAATATCGATAAGATATTTGTTGCGGTTCTTGCTTTCGGACTTAACTCAGGCGCTTATGTTGCGGAGATAGTTCGTTCTGGTATCATGTCCATCGACAACGGTCAGTTTGAGGCTGGTTCCAGTCTTGGCCTCAGCTATGCGCAGACCATGATACATATAATAATCCCGCAGGCGTTCAAGAATGTCCTGCCTGCGCTTGCGAATGAGTTCATCGTGCTGCTGAAAGAGACCTCGGTTGCGGGTTACATCGCAATAGAGGACCTTACAAAGGGCGGCGATACCATCCGCTCCCAGACATACGAGCCGTTCCTGCCGCTTATTGCGGTGGCGCTCATCTACCTTGTGATAGTAATGCTGCTTACCCGCCTTGTTGCGAAGCTTGAAAGGAGACTTGCGAAGAATGATAAGCGTTAATGGTCTGAACAAGTCCTTCGGTGAGCTTCACATACTGAAGGATATCAATGAGGAGATTAAAAAGGGAGAAAAGGTCGTTATCGTAGGACCATCAGGCTCGGGAAAAAGTACCTTCCTGCGATGCCTTAACCTGCTTGAAACTCCCACCACGGGCGAGATACTGTTTGAGGGAACTGACATAACGAAGTCCAGCGTCAAGGAGGTAAACCTCCTGCGCAGAAAGATGGGCATGGTGTTCCAGCACTTCCACCTGTTTCCGCACCTGACGATAAAGAAGAACATCACCCTTGCACCTGTACAGCTTAAGCTGATGACGCAGGAGCAGGCTGACAAGAAGGCAGACGAGCTGCTGATGAAGGTAGGTCTTTCCGATAAGGCGAATGCCTATCCTGCGCAGCTTTCTGGCGGACAGAAGCAGAGAATAGCCATCGCACGCTCCCTTGCCATGAATCCCGATGTAATGCTGTTTGACGAGCCGACCTCCGCACTAGACCCCGAGATGGTAGGCGAGGTGCTTAACCTTATGAAGCAGCTTGCCGAGGACGGAATGACCATGATAGTGGTAACACACGAGATGGGCTTTGCCCGTGAGGTAGCCTCCCGTGTAATGTTCATGGATGACGGCCGCATCGTTGAGAGCGCCGCTCCCGAGGAGTTTTTCGCCAACCCGAAAAATCCACGTCTTAAGGAGTTCCTTTCCAAAGTCCTGTAAAACTTCGAGACCGCCGAAAAAGGCGGTCTTTTTGTCTGTAATTTTTTCAACAGTAGTTGACAAATGCTGAAATTCACGTTATACTTGATATAGGGAGTTTTTCCCTTTTCCGACAGGGGCGCAAGTCCCTGAATACATCAAAATTCAGGAGGAAAATATGAAAAAGTATATTGCGGAATTCATCGGCACAGCAGTGCTGGTCATCCTTGGCTGCGGTACAGCAATGCTGGTGGGATGTAATGCGGCTCAGGGCGGCGGATATGTGCTGACAGCGCTTGCATTCGGTCTTGTTATCGTTGGTATGGCTTACTGCGTAGGCAACATCTCGGGATGTCATATCAATCCCGCTGTTTCGCTCGGCGTGCTTATCAGCGGCGGAATGAGCGTTAAGGATTTCATCGGCTACGTTGTTTCCCAGTGCCTCGGCGCATTTGCAGGCGCAGGCGTGCTGGCTGCTATCTTCGGTCTTGGCGGAGTTAAGGATATGACAGGCGGCTTCGGCTCCAACGGTCTTGGTGGAGTAAGCGGAAACGCTGTTGCAGGTCTTATCGTTGAGGTGGTACTGACCTTCATCTTCGTTATGACTATTCTCGGCGTTACCTCCAAGAAGGCTGGTCACGGCTCCTTCGGCGGACTGGTTATCGGTCTTACACTGACACTGGTACACATTCTCGGTATCGGTCTGACTGGTACATCCGTAAACCCCGCAAGAAGCATCGGTCCCGCTATCATGGCTGCTATCAATGGCAACACTGCTCCTATTGCTGAGCTGTGGGTGTTCATCGTAGGCCCTCTCGCAGGCGCTGCGCTGGCTGCTGTATGCTACAAGTTCCTTGAAAAGAGCAAGGATTGATCTGTGAACTAAAGATGTCCGAGGAGTACGCTCCTCGGACTTTTTTGCGCAGAAATAGCTGCCTTCCTAATGACATGAAACATAAAAAAACGGGCGAACACTGTTCGCCCCTACAACGTAACCGCATCGGTACGTGAAAACACGTAGGGGCGACCAATGGTCGCCCGTTTCGTGTATTTAAGCTGTTTTGGATCTTTTGAAGATCTTAGCCTCTGTTCTGAGATGCCACAAGGCTCTCGCCGCAGTAGATCTCACGAAGCTTTGGCTTTTCGATCTTTCCTGTGGGGTTTCTGGGTACATCGGCAAAGATGTACTTGTGAGGACGCTTGTATCTAGGCAGCTTGTTGCAGAATGTCCTGATATCCTCCTCGGTACATTCCATGCCATCCTTTACGGAGATTATCGCAGCAGCTATCTCGCCAAGACGCTTGTCGGGAAGTCC
>JAFSHE010000221.1 GCA_017440445.1 Oscillospiraceae bacterium
AGCAGAACGGCAAAAAGCGTACGATCATCAAGCGGATACCTCAGCCGATCGAGTATGAATATGCCCTAAAAACTGGTGATATTGCAATAGAGAACAGTGCCTCCTGCCCTGCTTTTCACAACGGGCATGGAATACTTGCTCTTAAACTTTTATACAAACTACTGCTTGAATACCAGACAACGGGCAGTATCCCCGAAAACCTCTCAATTGACTATTAATGATCTCCGCACTCATAATGGGTGCGGTTTTTCACGGATTCTCACACCCGTAATCGTCCTCAATCGTCACAAGCCTGTGCGCCTTGTCGATATAATAATCATTCGGCTTAATCTGCGAGCCGTCGAATTTATCCGCAAGCAGCATCGCCTTTGAAATTACATTTTCAAGCTCCGTGCCGTTGTCCATGATGTCCGACATCAGAGCTGCAACCAGAATCAGCAGCGTATCTACCTGCTTTGTGGTATACGCAAGCCGTCGGCTGTGCTTTTCGAGGTCGGGGTGTATTCTTGTAGCAAGCGAATCGTGTATCGTATCGGTCATTATCCTGAGGATCTCGTTCTGATTAGCGTCGAAATAATCGGACGACATATATTGCTCGCAGGCTTCACGCATTACCGCCGAAAACGATATGTGCTTTCGGTCGGCGATAGTCCGCATTGACTCAACTGTTTCCTCTGGCATTGACACTGTGACTCTGCTGATATGCTCCATTTTTTACGCTCCCTTCTGCTCTTAAAAAGTATGAATGTGTTTTCTCTTTTCATACTCGCAACGCCTTTGGCGATGCGGTGTCGGGTAGTGTTGTTCACAACACTATTCCTGCTTAGCTAAAATACCTCTCCCTCGACGCATATAGAATATGGGGTTTTTGTAGTTTGGCGGTGTTCTATATGGTTGTTATAGGTGCGCAAACACGAGGCTTGCGCTGTCGCCCCCAAGTGCGGCAAGGACGCCGCACATCAAAGGGCGACCTGCGACACGGTGTCGCACCTGCGATATTTCGCCATGATGTCTTCCTCTATGGACTGAATGTCCAGTGATGAATAATCATTCCTTGGCTGTAGCTGCGGTCGCTCGATACGGCTCTTAATCTGATTGAACAGCACGCTCCCGAAATACCCGGCGAAGTTATCATACCTCTTCCCTTTCAGCGCCTGAGTTGCCTTGCGGATATCCTCCTCGCATACCTCTCCGAATACTCGCTGAAGCTCCGAATTATCCACGGTGTCGCCGCTGATAGTTCGGCTTTTTGCTTTCATGCAATCCGTTATTACCTCTACTACCTTGTCGATGTAATAGCCGCCGAATTCCTCACGCAAAATTTCTCCGTTTATCTGCTTTTCCAAATAAGAAAAATTATTCTGTTCATCGTCCTGATCGATCGAAATAGTATTTTGTTTATATTTAGTATTTAATATATTAGTATTTGATTGTGCCGTATTTTTCGGGACGGTAATTTTCGGTGCGGTATTTTCCGTCACCTCGTCATCATCTGCCGAGTATTGAAGTACCGTATTTTGCGGCACTGTATCTTCCTCTGCCGAGCGTTGAGGTGCCGTATTTTTCGGCACTGTATCTTCCTCCGCCGAGCGTTGAGGTGCCGTATTTTGCGGCACTGTGCTTTCAAAAAAAGTGTAGCTTTTTCGGGCATAGCGACCTATCTCGTCCTTGCTTTCAATGCGGACATAACCAAGCTCCTCTAGCTCTCTGATATAGCGGAGGGCGGTATCCTTGTTCACTCCCACCAGCCGAGCCATTCCGTTTACGGAGAAATCCCAGTCGTCAGGCAACGACAGCACCGCCGTAAAAAATCCTCTTGCCGCAAGGCTGAGCCGCTTGTCCATAATGATGTCGTTTGATATGCAGGTGTAGTTCGAATGATGTGCGTCCCTCTCGATGTGAAACAAGCAGCTCCCCTCCTTTCAGGACACAGTGCTCAATACAGTCTGCGGATTCCGCCGATTGTCTGGGGTTCTTCGGGCTCCTCATCGCAGAGGGTGGAGTTGTTCAGGAACTCCGTGAACTTGTCCACATTGACGAGGATTCGTCCCGAGATTCGCACCGCCTTGATCTTACCGCTGCTGGCGAGCTTCCTCACGAAATACTGCGATACGCCGAACATCTCCGATACCTCGGCAACGCTTGCCATCTTGGGGACTTTTACGCCTGCGGGCTGTACCTGTGTAATGTTGATTGTGTTTTCTGTCATGATAAATTCCTCCTTTTATTTTCGAGAACTCTCGTTCCCTTTCGTGTGATGTCATTCTATCCTATGTTTAACTGCAAAAAACTGCAAAGTTGCAGATAAAGCGATCATTTCTTCATAATATCTCTCCTCTCTGTTTATTCAGAACTGTTGCAAAAAGCAGCATAATATGGTATACTTATAGACAGGGAATTTAAAAAAGCATCCCACAAGCAATATTCCAATGTTATTTTAAGCATCTCAAAATATATAGTTGGAAAGTTGGAATATCTTGATATCATTATAACCCTTTTTATATGGTTTGTCAAGCATTATCATCAAATTTTCACATTTCGCATAACAGGAAGCAGGTGAACACAAATGCACATCCTTGATAAGATATTTCTAGCTCTGGAAGAACGCAACTTTTCACAGCAGGATCTCAGCGATGCGCTGGAGGTAGACAAAAGCATCATCAGTGCATGGAAAAGCGGAAAGACCAAGTCATACAACAGATATCTCCCGAAGATCGCCGCATTTCTGAATGTGACAGAGGACTGGCTGCTCGGCAACACCAGATACCAGAGACCTGAGCTTGCGGATAAATTAAGATGGAGCATATCCACTGCGGATGGCTTTGATCCCGTGTTTGATTTCGGACCGATAATCAGGACAATGCGCGAAGAAAAAGGCATCAGCGAAGCTACCCTCGCTAAAAAGCTGTCTGTATCTGCTTCGCACTATCAGTATATGGAGCTTGGCGAAGTGCCTCTGGCTCAGTTCTACGCTACACTGCTGTGCAACGAGCTTGACACCTCTGTCGAAATCGTGCTGAAGAATAACGGTGTGTTCTCTGACAAGCCTGTCGATAAGAAAGACACCGACGACACATCAATGGCGACCGAATACATCTCCGTTGACGCATTTGACCGCACAAGAATAAGAAATAACATCACCTATTTTGCAAATGAGCAGGGTGATTCACTTGCCGACGCTCTGAAAAAGATCGGTACAAGCGAGGAGTTTACAAAGGCTCTTAACCGAGGTTATTCGCTTGCAACAGAAGATCTTCTGAAGGTCACATGGCACTATAACCTCAACTACTATCTGCTGATAGGTCAGGATCTCACAAAGCAGACAGGACGAATCCTTGCAAGGCTTATGAAGGAGAAAAACATCGACACCGCAGCCAACGGCATAAATCCAATAGAGTGGTATGAGATGGGCTTCTCGCCTGACAGCAGAGAGCTGCAGTCAGTTGCACGTGCACTTGGCATGGATATTCTGGAGCTGCCGATGCCCTTTGAGGAAATGACGGCTCTCACTCTGGATAATGTAGGTATGAGGCTTGAGGATTTCAGACTGCTCAGCGGCTTCCACAAGCTTGATGCAACAGGCAAGGAAAAGCTGCTCTCCTATATGCAGGATATTTCAAAGCTCTATAAAAAATAAAGAACAGCGTCACGAATGTGGCGCTGTTTTGGTTATATGGATGAGGTGCAAGATCACGATGATCGTACAGTTGCCACAAAAGGACGGCACGGACGCCGACCAACTGAGGGCAACCTGCGACACGGTGTCGCACCTATTTTATTTTAATTGTCCCAAAAAGAGCTTGACTTTCTCCACCTCTTAACATATAATTAGTATATAAAACTGATATTTTAAAGAGGATTTTCAGTTATGTCAAACACAAGCTATGGCAAAGAGGATATGTCCATCTGGGCGAAAAAGGCACTGGACTATGCTGTTCAGACGGACAGGACGGCGGTTGACCTCATCAACATGAGTGGGCTTTATCGCAGGATATGGGAGGAGATTGCCAACGCCTCGGAAAAAGAATACACCGATACATTCGAGACTATGAAAAGAAAGGCTCCCGGCACAAATAGCTGGGAGCAGCAGGTTAAGTTTATTGAGGAGATCCGCGGCTATGCCCTCGCAGCAAGGTGGGAGTATCTCCGTGCGGCAGTTGATGCTCTGCTCGCCGCCTGCTGGGAGAAAGAGGAGCTGAGCGAAATAAAAGAAATTAGAATAGCTGATATTGCGTGATATGGGAACAGGTGCGACACGGTGTCGCACCTGCTTCAATTTTATCAACAATAATAATAACACTATTACCACCCATGGAATGAAGGCGGGAAGGTTTCTATGCAGCGCACCTTTTACATAACCAAGGCAAACAGTAGCTATGAGAACAATAACGAAGAAAAACGGTTCGAACGACAGAATGATATCTATGTATTTTGTCTTAACACAGGCAACACCAAAGAAGCCTCTTACCCTCTCAACCTCAATAACTGGGAGTTCTACATAGTTCCTACATCAATTATCAACAAGCACTGCGAAAACCGCAAAACTATCAGTCTTGGACGGATCCGCTCGCTTGGTTATCAGGCGATACAATATGATAAGATCAAAGCTGAAATAGACAAGCTTATTGATGAAATGTAATATCCGACATTACTAAATCAAGAATCACTAAATCACGACAGGGAGGATAGCGATGGAAAAGATAGTAAATGTGAAAGACCGTCAGATCAAGGTCGTTTCTCACGAGATGGCAAGAGATAAAATCACACTCTCCGACGCTGATATGGATAACCGCGCAAGGCACGCTGTACGCTCTGCGCTTGCCAAAGCAAAGGTCTGCAATAAGCCTATCGCAAAATACGATACCGAAGCCCAAAAGGCATATATAGAATACCCTGACGGAACAAGAAAATATATTGAATAACAGTTGAACAAGAGCAATATTCCAAGGACATAATCCTGTCCCCCACCGCATAAGCTGTACAAAAAACTCGGCGGTGCGAATATGAAAAAAGATATCTCACTATGGCAGTACACTGGCTTCGTCTTTACGGCGGTGTTCGGGACGCTGCTGCATTTTCTGTACGATTGGACAGGCGGAAGCCTCCTCGCTGCTCCGTTCTCGGCGGTGAACGAATCCACATGGGAGCACATGAAGATACTCTATTTCCCGATGCTTGCTTTTGCGCTCATACAGGGCCGCTTTTTCAGGGAGCACAAGGACTTCTGGTGTATAAAGCTCGCAGGAATCCTGACAGGGCTTGCGCTTATCCCAACTCTGTTCTACACGCTGGGCGGAGTATTCGGCGATACACCCGACTGGTTGAATATCACGATATTCTTCATCTCGGCGGCGATAGCGTTTCTTGTGGAGACTCGGCTGTTCAAAGGGGACAGCTTGCCTTGCAGAGTGCCATTCCTCGCCGTTGCTGTCATCGTTCTGATAGGAGTTCTGTTCGTGGTGTTCACATTTATGACGCCGCAGATTCCGCTGTTCAGAGATCCTCTTTCGGGGAGCTATGGGATAGGCGGTTGATTTCCTCAATACATAAATTCGGCGGAGATATTTCACTCCGCCGATTTCATTATTACTTACTCAGCCGACCACTCCACACAGTCCTCCATGACCCTGCCGTCGCTGAAATACGCCCGCACGATCACGCTGTTATCTCCTGCGGCAAGCACGATATTCTTCCATACAAATACCGTCGGAAGCTGTGCATCATGTACACCCTCACCGATGCTGACGCCGTTTACAAAAAGCTCGGCACGCCCTGCGTTGGAGTAAGACTTTACCTCGGGAATATTACGGCTGCGCCCGCTGAAACGCTTGTCTGCAAGCCACACCATAGGCTCGCTGTTCCATACCGACTTGTAGAAATAATATGCGTCCTTCGGGATGCGCTCACGGGTGACAAGTCCCTTGTCATTCTGACCCTTGGTGTCGCCCTCCTCCCTGCCGTCAGAGGCAAAATCGAACATACACCAGATATACTTGCCCCAGAGGTACTGCCTTGCCGCAAACTGCGCCCATATACGCTCGTGCATGGCAGACTGATAGTTCTCGTAGTGACGCTTGCCCCAGGGGTCGATCTCGTTCTCCCAGTCGATGTTGTCCTTGTGCTGCGAGATAGCTCCGCCACCGCCGTATTCCGATACGCATATCGGGTGGTGAGCCTTTTCAGTGTGCTGCCTGTCAAGCCAACTGCCGAAGCTCTCCGCAGGGCCTGCGTCCTTGTACCAGCCGAAATAGCGGTTATATCCCACCACATCCACAGGCATATCAAGAAACTGCCCCCAGAACTGATTATCCGCAAGGGTAATGAGCCTTGTGCTGTCCTCTTTTCGTGCGAGGTCGCTCAGCTCCGTCCACAGCTTGTATATCTCATCGTTCATCTGATACAGCTCATTTGAGATGCCCCACACGATTATCGAAGGGTGGTTGTAATTCTGACGGATAAGCTCCATCAGTTGCTGCTTTGCGTTCTCTCTGAAGCCGTCAGCTATCGTAAGAGTAGCATTATCAGGCGACATCTGATTTACAATCCCTATCTCCGACCACACTGTAATTCCGTATCTGTCGCAGAGGTCATATTCATGCTCGCAGTGCTGATAATGCGCCATTCTGACGGAGGTGCAGCCCATATCCAGCATCATCTTATAGTCGCGCTCACGCTGATCGTCGGTCATCGCCCAACCGTTTTCGTAGCTATCCTGATGGTAGTTCACGCCATGCAGATCGAGATACTGTCCGTTCAGGAAAAAGCCCTGCTCCCTGTCAATGTTATAGGTGCGTATACCAAAGGTCTGTGACCTGCTGTCGAGGATATTTCCGCTCTCACTGAGCGTAACCTTTGCAGTGTAAAGATATGGGCATTTTCTGCCGTTCCACAGTACGGGAGCGGTGATATCGGTATTCAGCACAACACTCGCCTTGCTGTCGGCGGAGATGGTCATATCCTCCCGTGCGACCGCAACAGCAGTTCCCTCTGCATCAAGTATCTCTGCGGTAACGGTGAGCGTTCTTTCCATATCTCCATCATTCGCAAGCTTTACAAGGATATCCGTCTGCGCATTGTCGGAGGTAATGTTCTTCGGCGTTACATACACTCCTGATGAGCCATAGTCCAGCAGATCTATATGAACG
>JAFSHE010000222.1 GCA_017440445.1 Oscillospiraceae bacterium
AAGAATAAAAAAAGCGGCACTTTACCGCTAAACAAACTGATACAGGAGGTGGTATAGCATGGATAAAACGGAATACAGGGAGCTTGCCTCACTGGCAGCAAACGGAGATGTAAAATCCTTTGCAAAGCTGTACGAAACGATATACCGTGAGATGTACTATACCGCCTACTATTCCCTTGCAGACGAAGCTGATACCGTTGAAGTGATGACCGATACGATAAAAAGCGCATTCAAGGCGGCAGGACGGCTCCACACTGAGGGAGCGTTCAGGCTTTACATGATGAAATCGCTCTGTGCGGGGATAAAGGCAAAGTTCAGGGAATACCCATCGGAAAGGCTGAACGACTCGCCGCATGACTCTGACGAGTTCAACATCAAGAGTGAGTTTGACAGGCTTACGCATACGGAGCGCCTTGTAGCGAGCCTTTATGCGGGAGGAAAGTTCCGTCCCGAGGAGATATCACAGTTCACAGGACTGTCGCTGACTTCTGTAAAACGCAGACTGGACAGCGCCATGAAAGGCTTTGC
Source organism: Oscillospiraceae bacterium (assembly GCA_017440445.1). The sequence goes on from JAFSHE010000222.1 coordinate 529, forward strand.
TCTGGATTGATCTGATCCCAACATTAAAGAAAGGAGTGCATTTCGCTTGACGGTTTCAAAGCTTCACGAATATATGACCGAAAAGGTCATCCCTGAGAGCGTTATGCCTCAGAATATTCCCGCCGTACTTATGGACGAGAATTCTCAGATACCTGAGTTGGATGCGTTTACATTCCTCAACAGGGTACGTGCGCTTGGAATAGGCTCAGCGGACTTTCTGTATCTACTCAAGGGCTGTAATGCGCCCGAGGAAGCAGTACGTCAGATAGAAGAAAACCCCGCCATGAATCTGCAAACGCTGGTGGTGACGCTGGAAAGCTCAGGGCTTACGGCACAGGACTACACCCGTATGCTGTACACCGCCCGCCAGATATGGGAGCGCACGCTTACCATGCAGCTTGAGGATTATGAGCAGGACGAAAAACCGTCGGTGGATGAGATAATCGGCTACGCTCCCTCAGAGGATGCGGACGAAGAATATCAGGACACATCCGAAAGTCAGGACAATACGGCCATCCCCGATGAGACTGATGCCGAAAATTCTGAAAATGAGTGCGATAATGACACAAGCTCCTCCGCAGAATATGACGAGGACGAATTATCTGACAACGATGAATATGAAGCCGATACCCTCGATGACGATGATGACGACAACGACAGAGAGCCATTGGATTTCGGCATCCACGACCGTGAAGAAAAAGCTAAGTCAAACGTCGGAAAGATCGTTGCATCTGCCGTTGGCGCATGCGTGCTGCTTGGACTCAGTGCCACAATGAACTTCATCGGATTCAAGCCCGTGGAAGAAGTGAAAGCACCCCCGATAATATACGCAGAGGACGCACAGAGCATATTCAATCAGATATACACTGCCTACAACAACGGCACTATCGGCGGAGAAAAAATCATCCCCAGAAGCTTTGACACCGCAGAGGTTTTTGGAGATATGCTGATACAGCGCCCCGAGGGTCTTGGTACATACAGCGTCGGCGAGCTTGCATACTCCGTTTTCAGTGACAGCATTACCGTATATCAGAGAAACGAGGGTACTGTTTCTGTTGTGGGAACTATTCCCGCACCCGAAAACGGAAGGTTCATCCATGCTTCCTGCAACGGCGAGCTGGTGACCCTTGTATTCACCGACGAAAGCGGCGCAGGACTTATTTCCTACGGAAGTACAGGAGAATCTGTCTACTCCTGCCGTCAGCAGGGAGTGCTTACAGATATCAGCATTTCGGACGAGAATATTTCTCTCGGAACTATATATGTACCTGAATTCACAGAGAGCTTTACTGCTGAGGACACCGAAAAATATCTTCCCGTTATACAGCTTGACAACAAGGGAATAGTTCTTTCACCATCAGATGTGGTGATAACTCCCGAAGCGGCAGACGGCTGCGGCTATGCGCTGTACTGCGAATATAACACTACGGACGGAACTGTCATTGACAAGTGTGCGGTTCTCGGTGACCCTGTATTCTCAGGCGCAGAGGATCTTTCAGCAGTAATGAACACCACTGACGGATACAAGCTGATAAAGCGCAGCACCGATGAGCAGCCTTTGATATCCACGGATCTTGGAAATATCACAGCGGCAGATGACGGCGATGTTTTTATTTCCGCTGAAAAGGCAGAGGATGGTTCTGTTACCGTATACCTCCGTGGAGAGGACGGTCAGCCGCTTTCTGCTGTGGCAAATCTGCCTGAGGGCTTCACCTCGCTCAAGGAAAAGGATGATATCCTGTATCTTTGCGGAGAAAACGGAGTGCTGATGGCTGCTGATATCAGCGACCCGACAGCTCCCGCTATCAAGGAGCTTACCTCGGCCTTTGGTATAGTACAGGAAGAATATGCGCTTTGCAGCGAAAGCTCAGTTTCCGTTGTTAAGCTTACACTGTACAAGCGTGAAAACGACACTGCAAAGACGGTCAGCTCCTACTCAAGACCTATTTCTGCGCAGCTCTCCGAGGCCCCCGAAATGGCAGGAGCGAATTCTTTCTTCATATACGGAGAGGAGCAGTGCGGTGCGGCTTACTCTTATTTCGACGGTGTTTCGGTCATCTCGGAATACGGAATATTCGGCAAGGTAAAGACATCCTACACTCTGTTTGATGACAGGACGGGCTTTACGGCGGCTGCACGCTTTGGTGAAGAGCTTCACCTTATCTTCGGAGAAAAATCCTTTGTGATAGAATAAGCACAATATTAAAAATCCCGCTGTGGCAAGCTCCACAGCGGGTATTCTTATTTTATCAATCCTTTTACAATAGCAGATACATTTTCCAGCAGATCAGAATCCAGCTTTTTCAAATCATCTGTAAGCTGCTTTATCTTTTCAGGCTCTGCCGATGCATTGTCAAAAAAATCTTTTGGAGATACTCCCAGATAATCGCATATATAGAAAAAACATGTCATTGAGGGCATTGCCTTTCCACTCTCAATATTATTGATATACCCTGGATTTTGTCCGATAGAAAGACTCATATCACGAGCCGATACACCCTTTTTACTCCTGAGCTGAGCAAGCCTTAAAGCAAAATTAAAATCATACACATATATCACCGCCTGATAATATTGTACATGATATACGCTATAATATTATGTGATTATTTCCGATATTATTGTTGCAATATTATATTATATATGATATAATTATTTTGCAAAACAGAAACAAACCAATACAGGGGTAAAAAAAATGAAAACATGCAGTTTTACAGGTCACAGAGTTTTAAAACAAACAGACGAGCTGAAAAATTCACTGGAAAATGAAATATTAAAGCTCATAGAAAACGGAATAACAGATTTCTACACAGGTGGAGCAAGAGGCTGGGACATGCTATGCGCCGAAACAGTACTTAAGCTCAAAACAAAATATGTCCATATCTGCTTACACCTGATACTTCCATGTCCGCCAAAAGCTCAAATGATGAAATGGACTGACTCGGACAAAAAAAGATATGACCTTATTCTTAGGTGTTCAGACAGCGTAGAGATCATCTCGGAATTATACAATGATCAATGCATGAGACAACGTAACATCCGTCTGGTAGAGCTGGCAGATATTATTCTATGCTTTTACAGTAACAGGATACGCAGCGGTACAGGGCAGACAATACGACTTGCACAGAAAAAGGGAATATACATAGTGAACCTATATCCTTAAAAAAATACCGACATCCCTTTTTAGGATGTCGGTATTTTTATCCATGCTTTTTATCGTAATCCATCACATAGCGCTCTGCGGTAGGGATTATCTTCTCAAATCTCGGCTCGCCGCCCGCAAGCACAGAGCGGAAGAAGCCGTAAACTGTCTTGCTCTCCACCCTCGAAACACGTTTGGCTATGTATTCGTGCGTAGCATAAAGCTCGGGATTGTCCATGATCGATAAGGAGAATTCTATAAACTTCTTTTCATCATGAAACTGAAGATAATTGCATGCAGTAACGATGCTTGAATAGAAATTCGGAGAGATAATCACCTTTCCGTTGCACTCGGTATCTCCCGAGAGAAGCGCCTGAAGCTGCTCCTCAGTGAGAGCATCCACAGCAAATGCCGACTCTATCATCTCGCAGTCGGGCATAAGCTCGCACCGCTCGTGAACGTTACGCGGAATAGTATTGTTACTGAGCGTCCTGCGCCTTACCTGCTTGAGCTTGTGGGAAAGGTTCTTAAAGTGTGCAGGCTTGAAATCCCTGCGGTTTTCAAGGATATTTCTGAGCATATCCTTAGGCATGTACTCCAGAGGAATCTTCACCGATGCGCTTCTGAAGCCCGTAATACCCTCACGATCTTCAGCGTATGCAACAGGAGCAGGTGTGGGTGCAGCCTCCTCGGCAGCGAACTCCTCGCCCTCGGGAGCTTCTGTTTCGGCCACAGGAGGAATTTCCGTAACTGCAAATGGAACGGTGTATGTATCGCTTATCTTCTCGATAACAGCGCATTTGAACGGGATATCAGCCGCTGCACATGCAACCGCACTGTGATGTCCCTTAAGCAGCACAGAATGAAGTCCTGACAGATGGTATACTATTCCGTTGATCTTTGCGGATTTAACTACCTCGTCAGCTGTCTCTCTTTTCTTCTGAGTATAATAGTCCAGCGTATTACCGGGAACAAGAAAACACGGACGATATGGTCTTTCCTTTCCGATGGTGCGGTTATGCTCTGCCGTGCCGTGTACCTCATGGGATATGTTGTACGCACCCCAGAAAAAGCTTCCGCTGCCGTCGGTAGGATAATACTCGGATGTGTAGACAGTATATACACCGTCAGTAAGCAGCGAAAACAGCTCCCGCATACCATTCTCCAGAGAATCACCACGGTTTATCCTGTTAAGCACCTCTGTAAAAGCCTGATATATCTCATTAATAAGACCCTCGTAACCTGTACAAAGGGAAAGAAGACGGTCTGTGCGCTTATCTCCGTTATTGGGGCAGACAATATTCACCACAGGCTCGGTGCCGATATAGAATACCTTGTTAAGTGCGCCCGCATCTCCACGATGCAGATTATGTCCTACGGAGCATACACCGATAGCGCCCTTTCCGCCCTTTACCGAAACAAGAAGCACATTGCTGCCGCCGATATCAACATGCTCGCTTTTTATCTCAACGCCCACTGCTATGCCCCCTTATTTCTGTTCAAGGTGAAGCGATATCATATCCGAGATACCGCCGATGTATTTTTTATCAAATGCCTTTTTTGGCATATAAACTACCGCCTTACCGTCCTTGTATAAGATATATATCTTATCAGTTTCGATAAAATAATCCACAGCCTTCCACGGTACAAGCTCCTGACAGTCGTAAATGCAGCTTTCACATGCCGCAAAGCCATCGTTGCACACCGCAAAGGTGATTACCTCCTCCGCTGCGGGGTCGTTTCCCGAAAGCTTCTGGTACTGACTTCTGGCGATAGCATGGCATATAAGATACACTACCAACGTGATTATGCCGCCTATTGCAACTGAAATAGGAATAAAATACAATATATTATCACGGGTAACGCCGAATATAAGATGAAGCACCGCAAATGCCGCCAGCATGATAAGAACAGCGATAAGCCACAGCAGCTTTACGAGCTTTACATTCATCAGCATGACAAAGGCAGCGGCTGTTTCATTCTCGTCTATCATCGCTTCACCGATATACGCATCCTTCCCGATCATACATTCGATATATGTATCCTTTACAGGCAGCACCCTGTTCTCGTGTGAATAGGGGAACTGGTACTCCCTGCGCATGCTCTCTACAATGGCAAGCGCACGGAAATAATCTTCTCTTGCGCTGAAGCACTTCTTGGATATCTTATACACGGTCTTGCCTGTATCGAAGATCAGATTACGCCTGTCCTCAGTCACATGCTCCATCATATCCCAGCTGTAGACGACCGGACGATCCGTACCGAATGAGTAAACAGCGAAGGCATCGCCTATTATAATTGTACAGCCCGCATTTTCCTCGAAAACACGAACGGGTTTAAGATCACAGAAAGCCATACGCACCTACTCCATTATCATCAGATTAATATATTTAATTAATTATAACATATTTTATCCGATAAATAAAGGGCTTTTTTAAAAAAACGACAAAAAAATTTCAGCTATTGACGACAAAAGAAAAAAGTGACATAATTTTTAATTGAGAATGTGATATTTCAGGCGGAGCATTCGTTTTAATTACGAAAAGACCTTTCAGAGAGGAGTGAGCAAGGTGAGCGAAGAAGAATTCACACGGCTGTTTTTACTGTACCGTGTCAGTATTTACAGAATATGTCTTTGCAGCCTGAAGGATCCCTCCGAAGCGGAGGACGTCACGCAGGAGGTATTCCTGAAGCTGTACACTAAAGCTCCCGTCCTGAGCTCGGACGAGCAGATAAAAGCATGGCTTATACGTGTTGCGGTCAATGCGTGCAGAGATGTATTCCGCTCCGCACGATACAGGCTGACAGAGCCTATTGACGAAAACATCGGCGGTACTCCCGCTGACAATACCGAGGAAAACAGGCTGCTCACCGTCATCACACAGCTTAAACCGACGATACGCACTGTAATGTACATGTATTATTATGAGGATTACTCTGTCAGGGAGATATCGGAGCTGCTGGGCATCAGCGAAACAGCTGTAAGCTCCCGCCTGCAGCGAGGACGTGAGCAGCTGAAAGCTCTTATAGAAAAGGAGGGCTTATGACAAGCTATAACGAGATATTCAAAAAAGCATTTTCCGATGCGCAGCCATCAATTCCAAATGATATGGCACTGCGGAAAATACTCGAAAGAAGCAGAACAAAAACAAGAAGATTCCCCAAAAAAGCAGCGGCGATACTGATTGCAGCCGCAGTGCTGCTTATCGGAGGAGTTGGTGCGGCAGCCGCAAGCGGCTGGGACCTCGCAGGTGCATTTACAAGGCTTTTTGCACTAAGGTCGCAGGATACAAATGAATTTATAACTTCTATAAAACCTGCCTCTATCGGAAAAGAGCTTGATAAAACATTTGAGCTGCGAAAGCTTGCTTCTGCCGACTCACGTGGAGCAGTATCAGATTATCGTGAAACAGAATACAACCTATCACTGAAGGGTATCATAGCGGAAAAGAACGCAGCATATATGCTTTTTGACCTTACACTGGACGAGGAATGGATGTCACAGTTCTCTGAGGATTATATATGGACAGCAGAAATATCCTGCGAAGTGAACGGAAGCAGTGCAGGAATTGAATGTACCGAGATATCCACAGCTGACAACACCATATCACTATACTGCTACGCAGGATTTGATGACGCTATGGACCTTGACGGAAAAACACTGAAATACACCTTTGAATGCTTCAGAGGTTATCCGCAAGACGGCGGGCATACGGCATTCATAGACTGCTCTGAAACCATTGAGATACCCATTGACTTCGGAATATACAATGAAAGCCGAACGATACTTCTTGACCATCCGCTCAAGCTTGGTAATGGTGATATCATGCTTGAAAGTATAACATTAAAAGCCTTTTCAATGAATTATACTCTGAGAATTGCTGAAAGCTCAGTTCTATCTCTTGATGACCGCAGCTTACGCCTGAAACTCAACAAAATAGCAGACGAAATACTGCTTAACCCCGAAAACGACAGCATAACATGCTCAGGCGGTACGACAACATTGACTGATGATTATACTTACAGCGGCACATTACTGCTCAATGCACCATCGGCAGTTGATAGGATAACCTCCATAACCATTGAAGATACCAATATAATTCTTGACAACGGCGATATTTAACTAACAGTATCCCCTCAGAGCCTGCGCTCCGAGGGGATACCTGTTTTTACACATTTCTATTCAGCTCCGAGATATCATCAAACGGTACCCTTGTCCTCACCACCGTAAGCCGTCGGAATACCCTGTCATTCTCCGAGATGATGCCCGTAAGCTCCTCATAATGGTCGTCGAGATAATATCTGACCGTGACAACATCGCCCTTTTCTATCTCATTCAGCATATCCGACAGAGCCGCTGCGTCATCCTCGGAAAGCTCACGGCGGGGACATTTCTCACGCTTCTGCTCAAGTATCATGTCATAAAAGCCCTTAAGACTATTGAACGGCATAAACTGCTTTGCCCGACCGCTCCTTTCATTCACCGTTATGACCTCCTATCAGCTTGTTGCGCTGTCTTGCAGTAGCCTTTTCCTGAAAGCTCATTCCACGGAGAACAGCGTTTTTTCCGTACTTGTTCTTGATGGCGATAAGCGCCTCCTGCATGCGATGCTCACGCTGCTCTGCCTCGTAGTCGGTGAACAGGTCCATATTTGCACACACCTCGTCCTCAAGGTCGTTAAGGCCGATATTTATCGCACGTATCGGAGCATACGTCAGTGTAGTCTGCTTATAACACTCATTGAACAGCTCAGATATCTTCCCGTAGGAGTTGGTGTGACCGAAAAGCCTCCTCGAAGCGCCAGTCGGCGGCTCCTCATCGTCAGAGTAGCGCACATACAGCGACACCGAGCCTGTCACCTTGCGTTTCTCCACAAGCTCCAGCACCAGCTTGTCAACCATCTCCTTCATAACGATGAAAGCGTTGTCGTAGGTGTAATCCTCAAATAGTATCTGCCCATGCGAGATGGAATTGCTTTTCGCAGTGTAGCTGAGGATCTCCGCAATAGTGCATGGCTCTCTGCCGTGAGCGTGGTCGATAAGGTACTCCGCATTCACGCCGAATTCCTTATACAGCAGAGCCTCATCCAGACGGGTAACATCGTAAAGGTCCATGGCACCGTACTTCGCAAGGCGACGGGCTGTGCCTCTGCCTATGCCCCACACATCGGTAATGGGCTGATGATGCCATATCCTGCGGCGGAATTCCTCCTCATCAAGATATCCGATGAAATCCGCTGCGTGCTTCGCTGTGATATCCAGCGCCACCTTAGCCAGAAACAGATTTGTCCCCACGCCCGCTGTCGCACGTATCTTAGTCTGTCTGAACACCGCTTCCATCATCATGTTCGCCATTTCCTTTGCTGACATCCCATAAAGCGAAAGATATTCCGTAACATCGATAAAGCACTCATCTATGGAATAAACATGTATATCCTCCGCCGAAACATACCGCAGATACACGCTGTATATCTCCGCTGATATCTCCATGTAGCGCTTCATGTGCGGAAGTGCGGTTATATACTCGATACTCTCAGGTATCTCAAAAAGACGACATCGGTTGCGCACGCCCAGCGCCCTTAATCCGGGACTTACTGCAAGGCATATCGCTCCACGTCCCCGTGATGCGTCAGCCACCACCAGCTTCGC
>JAFSHE010000223.1 GCA_017440445.1 Oscillospiraceae bacterium
GAGATATCCTCGGGCTATCGCTCCTATGCCACACAGAAAAGTACGTTTGAATACTGGGCGAGCATAGATGGCTACGAAAAGGCATCTACATATTCCGCTCTGCCGGGACATTCCGAGCATCAGGCTGGTCTTGCTATGGATATAACCACCACCGAGGACTGGTACGCAGATACTGACGAGGCAAAATGGCTTGCAGAAAACTGCTGGAGATATGGATTTATCATCCGCTATCCTGAGGGTAAGACGCATATCACAGGATATATTTACGAGCCGTGGCATATCAGATATCTTGGCAACAGTACAGCGAAGCTGGTCCACGACAGCGGACTGACGCTTGAGGAGTTTCTTGGAGTAGTATAAGAAAAAAGGCGGGCAACAGCCCGCCTTGATTTGTGCTATTAATCGACCTTTAAAAGCTCCTCGACAGTTATACCAAACACCTTAGCAAGATAAATAAGCTCAATGTCCGTAACAAATCTCTGACCCGATTCGATACGCTGTACAGCGTTCTTATCGATGTCAAGCTCGATAAGCTGAAGTCTGTCGGCAAGCTCTCTCTGGGATATCTTCAGATTTTTACGAAGCTTTGCGACCTTTATTCCGCATACATTGTTTCTGCCGTCTGATGTTCTATTATTAAACATGACTTTATCACTCCTTTAAGTTATGTTGATTAATCCATTACCTATATTGTATTGTATATCTACATTATAGGTGACATTTACGGTCAGTTTTTTCTTTTTTTGTATCAGAAAATGTTCATTCTCTTCTGTTTTATATCCTAAAAAAAGGAAATAATACTAAAAACAGGTGAATGTTTCAGCAGTGCGGGTTTGAAACCTTAATTGTTTCATATATGATACACAAACTTGATGTCAATAATCCAAAGTGCCGCTTACTGCAAAATAGAATACCTTATCTGCATAGTTATTGAATAATAAAGTTTTTTTAATAAAGTACTTGATTTTATTGACAGGGTGTGTTATAATAATGAGGATAGATTAGGCTAAAGACTGGGGTTCGCTCCGGTCTTTAAGTTTTAATTGGGAAAAAACACCGTACAGAAAATGTTCTGTGGCGGCGGAATTATTTACGAAAGGGGCTTTGTAATGGCTTTAGCAAAGGGCTTCAGCACTGTTGAGGCTGCGGCGGAGGCTGTTGTGCGTCCGATTGTTGAATCTCACGGCTACATCTTGTGGGACGTGTGGTTTGCAAAGGAGGGCGCAAAATGGTATCTGCGCGTTTTCATCGACAGGGCAGAGGGAATCTCTATCGACGATTGTGAGTCGATCGACGGACTTATCAATGAGGAGATAGACAAGCAGGATTTTATCGACAGGATCGATTATCTGGAGATCGGTTCTGCGGGACTTGAGCGCCCCGTCCGCCGTGTTGCACAGCTTTCGCTGTCTATCGGTAAGAGGCTGTTGGTCAAGACCTACAAGCTGCATGAGGGTGCGCCTTCAAAGGCGTTCAGCTGTGTGCTCAGCGGTTTTGACGGAGAGAAGCTTACCGTAACGGGCGATTTCGGCACACTGGAGCTTTCGGTGGCAGATATCTCTGCGGCAAACTATGATGACTTTGATGAAAATGATTTTATAACGGAGGATTAACGGAAAATGGCTAAGAAGAAGGTAGCACCCAAGGAAAACGAGATAGGCGAGTTTTTCAACGCACTTGCAGACCTTGCGGCGGAAAAGGGAATCGATCAGGATGTCTTTGTTGCTAAGATCGAAAGTGCGATCGAAAAGAGCTTAAAGACAAATCTGCACATCGAGGACAAGGAGAGCGACGCTGTTCAGGTAAAGATCGACCTTGACAGGCAGATATTTGATGTAAGCGTGCTGAAGGAGATAATCGAGGTAGTGGATACTCTGTACGATCCCGAGACCGAGATAGTTCTTGAGGAGGCAAGGAAGATAGATCCTACTCTCCAGGTAGGCGACATGGTACGCTGCCCTATTGACACACACGAGTTCAAGAGAATTGCCGCAAAGAATGCGAAGGACCTTATCAAGCAGGGCTTCCGTGATGTTGAGCGCCAGCAGCTCTCCGAGATGTGGGGCATGTACGAGAACGAGGCGGTATCCGCACTTGTTACAAGGGTAGAGCCTAAGACAGGTCATGCGACCATCGAGATCAACAAGAACGAAACACTTCTTATGAGAAACGACCAGATCCCCGGCGAGCTTCTTGTTGAGGGTCAGGTGGTAAAGGTATATATCACAGGCGTTTCCAGAGAATATAAGGAGGGCGCAAAGAAGCAGTCCCTCAGAATTACAAGAACAGACAAGGGACTTATCAAGCGCCTTTTCGAGCTTGAGTGTCCTGAGATATATGATGGCACTGTTGAGATCAAGTCCATCAGCCGTGCGCCGGGCTCCCGCTCCAAGATCGCTGTTATCAGCAACGACCCCAACGTAGACGCTGTGGGCGCATGTATCGGTCCGCAGAAGGCTCGTATCAATGCGGTAACAAAGGAGATAAAGGGCGAGAAGGTAGACGTTGTACTGTACAGCGAGGACCCTGAGGAGTTCATCAAGCAGGCGCTTAAGCCCGCCGATGTTTCCAGAGTCGTTATCAACGATCCTGATGTACGTGCGTGCAAGGCTATCGTTCCTGACAATCAGCTCTCCCTTGCAATCGGCAATAAGGGACAGAATGCATGGCTTGCTGCAAAGCTGACAGGCTTCAAGATCGATATCAAGGCTGAAAGCAAGGTAACACCCGAGGACCTTGAGGTCATCGAAAGACCCGCTCCCGAGCCTGAGGAGGCTCCCGAGGCTGCTGAAACAGCAGGTACAGAGGAATAAGGTGAGTGCCTATGCAGGAAAAGCATGTACCGCTGCGCAAGTGCCTTGGCTGCGGTGAGATGATAGGCAAAAGGGGAGCGATACGGGTAGTCCGCAGCAAGGACGGCGAGGTATCCATAGACCCCACAGGAAAGAAGTCGGGACGTGGCGCATATCTGTGTTATAATGCAGAGTGTTTCGCAGGAGTGAGGAAAGCCAGAAAGCTTGACCGCTCGCTTAAATGCTCAGTACCCGAGGAGATATACGACGCTGTTGAAAAGGAGCTGAGTTCGGATAAATAAGACGCTTTCGAC
>JAFSHE010000224.1 GCA_017440445.1 Oscillospiraceae bacterium
CAGCCGCTACAAGGATATCCGCACGGCGGCAGACCTCCTTAAGGTCCTTTGTGCGGGAGTGGCATACGGTAACAGTACCATTCTCGTGCAGAAGCAGCATAGCCATGGGCTTGCCCACGATGTTGGAGCGTCCGATAACAACGCACTCCTTGCCGCTTACATCTATTCCTGCGCTGTGGATAAGCTCCATGCAGCCTGCGGGAGTGCAGGGCAGGAACGCATAGTTTCCTATCATGATCTTGCCTACGTTTGCAGCGTGGAATGCGTCAACATCCTTCATGGGAGAGATGCGCTCGATGACCTTCTCCTCGTTGAGGTGCTTGGGAAGCGGAAGCTGTACAAGTATTCCGTTTACGTTCTTATCAGCGTTGAGTGTGTCAACAAGCTCAAGCAGCTCCTCCTCGGTGGTGTCTGCGGGAAGCGCATACTCGTAGCTCTTTATTCCGCATACCTCGCAAGCCTTTTTCTTGTTGTTTACATACACACGGCTTGCAGGGTCGTCGCCTACGATCACTACCGCAAGTCCTACCTCAAGACCCTCACGCTCTATCTCCTGTCTTACCTCTTCCTTTACCTTTGCGGAAACTGCCTTTCCGTCGATTATCTGTGCTGCCATGTTATTCGTCCTCGCTTTCATTGTCGTTGTTTTCGTTATTTTCTTCGATATCTGCGATATCGTCAGTTTCGTTTTCCTCGGAGCTTTCTTCAACGTCCTCTGTCTCGGATATCTCCTCGTCATCCTCGTCATCGTCAGCAAGGATGCTCTCGGCTACCTGCTCCCTTGCAGCCTTCTTTTCGGCACGCTTTCTCGCCTGCTCGTCCCCCCTTGCCTTGTCGGCAGCGAGAAGCTCCGCACATGCCTCGGTATTTACGTAAAGAGGTATCTGCTTTTTCTCGGTGAGTATCTTGAACACGATAAACAGCACCAGTGCCGCCACAAAGGATACCGCCGCAATTATCTGGGATATCCTGAGGTCGCCCGCCATAAGGCTGTCTGTCCTCATGCCCTCGATAAAGGCTCTGCCAAGTCCATACCACGCAACGTACAGCAGGAATATCTCTCCGTCGTAGGTGCGCAGCTTCTTTGAGTAGAAGTGAAGTCCGATAAAGCCCAGCAGACACCACACGCTCTCGTAAAGGAAGCAGGGATGAACGAGCGAGCCGCCCTCAAAGCCAGAGGTCGCCTGAATTATAGTACCCGACATACCGAAAATGTAATCGGGGTCGGTCACTCCGCCGTAGGCCTCCTGATTTACGAAGTTTCCCCATCTGCCGATGCACTGACCGATAAGGAAGCCAAGCGCCGCAAGGTCGAACATCGGGCCAAGCTTTACTTTGCGTATCTTACACATCACCGCTCCAACAGCAAGCGCTGCGATAATTCCGCCGTAGATGGCAAGACCGCCGTCACGTATCTCGGTTATGGCTGTGATAAAGGTATACTGATGTATGCCCTCAAGCGTTGCGAAGATACAGTAATACGCTCTCGCACCGATAAAGCCGCCGATAAGCGCCGCAAACACCACGTCGAACACTCTGTCACGGCTGAGTCCGAAGTCCTTTGTCCTAAGCATAGCATAGAGATACGCAAGTATCACGCCTGCGGTGATTATGACGCCGTACCAGAATATCTGTATGCCGAACAGCTCAAAGCCTTTGTAATAATTGATCTGAAGTCCGCCGAAAAGGTTGGGAAATTCAAGCTCTATCTCAGTGAATTTCGCCGCAGCGGAAATTGCATTTGAAATCATCGTCTATCCTCCAATATCATACAGGACGTATTACAGAAACTGCGGAATTCTCCTCGTCCAGTATCGAAAGCCGTCTGCACATCTCCTCGTAGGATGCCTCCGCCGCACTCTCCACAAGTGAGTAGGGCGAAAGCCCCGCAAGCGCTGCGTCCGTCATATACTGTGCAACCGTTTCGGTGTTGTTGTAGCCACGCACCGCAGAGCCGTAGGTCTGCTTTTTGATGCGGCTGAATATCTCCCTGTCGGGAGGTGTTTCCTTGAATCTGCGTATCTCGTTCTTCATCTCGGCAAGCACTGCGTCAGGGTCGTCGGACTCTCCAGTTGCTATTGGGAGTACATATCCTCTGCCCATGAAAACGCTCACTCTGAAGGTGTCGTTAAGCAGGCCGCTGTCCCTCATGCGCATAAAGAACTCAGATGTATCGCCGAAGATGATATCCACCAGCATATTATAATAGATGTACTCGTCAAGAGCCTCCTGTCCGTCTGCGTCAGGACGCTTGAAGCCAATGGCAAACTGCGGCTTTGCAACAGGCATGCTCATCTCTGTGCGATGCGCTGCAACCTTATACGGCTCCTCCCTGCGTATGGTCTTAAGCTCACCCGGCTTACGCGGAAGCAGGCAGCGCTCGCAGACCTCTATCGCCTTGTCCATATCGAAATTTCCCGCAATACTCAGATACATATTGGACGGGTCATAGAATGCGTTATACACATCGTACAGAGTCTTGTCCGTTATCTCCGCAATACTTTCCACAGTACCCGCAATATCGGTCTTTATGGGATTTTCACTGTAAATGCACTTAAGAAGCTCCATCAGCACCCGCCAGCTTGGGCTGTCCTGATACATCGTTATCTCCTGGCCGATTATGCCCCGCTCCTTCTCCACATTTTCGGGAGTGAAATAAGGATGCTGCACGAAGTCCAGAAGTATCTCAAGGTTCTTCTCAAAATGGTCCGCACAGGAGAAGTAGTAGCAGGTGCTGTCGTAGGATGTACCCGCATTACAGGAGGCTCCTGTTTCCGCAAAAAGCGCAAACGCATCCTGCTCGGGGCTTTCAAACAGCTTGTGTTCAAGATAATGCGCAGTGCCGTCGGGAATTGTAACAGGCTCGCTGCCGTTTATCGAAAAGCAGTTGTCCTCTGAGCCGAATTTCACCGAAAGCTGAGCATTTACCGTGGAGTAGTTCTCCATGGGACAAAGACATACGGTAACTCCGCTGCTATGCACATATTTATAGCATTTCTCCCCTATTCGGGGGCTGAATATCTCCTCTATCATTCGCTGTCCTCCTGCGGCATGAGTGTGTAGAACGTATCAAGCGAATACCTGCGGCATGCCTGCCGTATCCTCTCGGGTGTGACCTCGCTTATGCGCTCGATATACTGCTCGGGAGTGATAAGCTCCTCGTCCATCAGCTGGGCGCTGTACCAGGAGGATATGGAGGTCACTCCATCGTAAACTGTACGTGCATCATTGATTATCTCCAGCTTCGCACGGGAAAGCTCGTCCTCGGAAACGCCGTTCTCGCAGATATCACGGAACTCCGCAAGCACTGCGTCGTAGGTGCGCTGAACATTCTGCGACTCCACGCCCGCATATACAGTTATTACTCTCTTGAAACGGTTGGAGAAGCTGCTGCAATAGTAACAAAGCGACTGCTCCTCACGTATCTTCATAAAGAAACGGGATGTTGTCATTCCGCCAAGTATCATGGAAAGCAGCGCACCCGCATATCTGTCCTCCATCTCGGGAGCCTTGAAGTAAATGCGCATTATCGCCTGCTTCATATCCATGCTCTCGGTCACCTGAAGTACCTCTGACTTCAGAACGCTCGGCAGACAGGAAGGCTCGCAGATATCACTTCTTTCAAGCGCTCCGAATGCCTCGGTCAGCATCCTCTCGCTCTCGGCAAAGTCGCTGCAGCCCACTGCGCTTATCTCTATCCTGCCGTGACGCAGCATATCCATATACGCACCATAAGCGCTCTCGGGAGTGATACGCTCCGCCTCCTCACGGGTACCCTGAACAGAAAGTCCCCACGGCTCGTCACGGTAGGCATTCTCTCCACCCTTCTGCGCTGCGTAGTTTCTCTTGTCGTTTATCACGCTGTCGATGGAGTCGATAAGCTCGCCCTGCATCAGCTTTGTGGTCGCCACAGAGAAAGCACCATTCTCCATCAGCGGATGAAGCAGGCACTCAAGCAGAAGCTGGCAGGTGTCACGCTCGATATGCTCGCCCTCAAGAGCGTAGCGGTCATCTATGGATGTAACCGCAAGACTGGAGCAGCGCACATCACCAAGCATGGACGTATTATCCGACATGGAAGCACCGTAAAGCTCGGAAAAACGCATGCTGAGCGAAGAATAATCAGGATACTTCTCACAGCTGTCCACAAGTATATAAGGAACGAGTGCATAGTCTGCACGGGAGTATTCCCCGCCGATATCTGTATAAAAGCTGACGGATATCCTGTTCACCTTAAAGCGCCTGTCTGTGATACGGTTAAAGCGGATACCGCAGCCTATCTGTTTACTTTCTAAAATCATTAACACCTCTCTATGTAAATGTTACAGTTCTATACATTATATCAGTATACCACATTTCTTATGGTATTTCCAGTCCTTTGTGTGAAAATTAGCAAAAAAAAAGACCCGAATGGGTCTGGGTGCAGAAATCCTTCCGCAAATGAAATAATAATTATGTGTAGAACAAAAGAAAGGAGACAACTAAACAAAACAAATGAACGGAGAATTAACTCAGACCATTTATTTGTCTATATTATATCTTGTTTTGTTGGTTTTGTCAATAAGTTTTTCTAAGATTAATTTTTTTCGTGCATTTCAAACAAAAACCGTATACCGCATTTGTCATTAAGTTTAATATCCTCTGTCATTTATGTAAAATATTGCCTTCTTTTTTTGACATATTGAACCAACCATAATAACAACATTATTTCAGGCGGCCTATACAGCCGCCTGAAATGCTTTTCAGCTTACATCTCCTCTGCCGTAACAGCGTTTCTTCTGAAAAGCAGCGAAACGCACCATGCAGCCGACAGGGCTACCAATATATAAACTATCCTGCTTATTGCAGCACCCTGACCACCAAATGCCCATGCGACCAGGTCAAAACTGAAAATACCGACAAGACCCCAGTTGAGTCCGCCTATGATAAGCAGTGTAAGAGCTATTTTGTCGATCATTTTTTCACCTTCTTCTGATAAATACGATCTGCGGGTAAAATAAATTCCGCCGCAATCTTATTTTGCTTCAGTTGTGAATTATTATGCGAAGACAGCTGATGTGTTTTTTGGGGCAGAAAGCAGACAGAAAATGGATGTTTTTATACAAAATAAACAAAACCACTTGTCTAAAACCGCTTAAAAGCGTGAGGCGATTTGTGCAATCTGACTTTTTTGAAAAAAGGTGTTGACAAAACGGGGCTGATGGTGTAAAATAGAGAAGTCGTCAGGGAAGACAAGTTGATGACGAAGGAACGGAATGGGAGTTTAGCTCAGCTGGGAGAGCATCTGCCTTACAAGCAGAGGGTCACAGGTTCGAGCCCTGTAACTCCCACCAAACTTCCTTTAATCTCCCAACGGCCCGGTAGTTCAGTTGGTTAGAACGCTAGCCTGTCACGCTAGAGGTCGTGGGTTCGAGCCCCATCCGGGTCGCCAATATGCGGATTTAGCTCATCTGGTAGAGCGCCACCTTGCCAAGGTGGAGGTAGCGAGTTCGAGCCTCGTAATCCGCTCCAAAATGAATTCGTCGTGGAAGCATTCACGGCGTTTTTTTTGCGCTTTTTTACATTCCGTGAGGTTATTTAGTTCAATTCGATTAATTTTACTTTAAGACGACGAGATTTTTTCTTAAAAAAGACTTAATGACCATAAATATCTATTGATTTTTTTCTCAGATTGGTGTATAGTAGTAGTTACGGACGTTTTTTATACCAAACGAACTTTTCGCCTGTACGTCCATATTACGCCCCAGAGTTTTGGAGGTATCATGAAAATACTGCTTTATTCCGAGGCTATGCGCCTTATAAAGGTCTCAGGTCTCGGCCGTGCCATAATGCACCAGCGTCGTGCGCTGGAAATGTACGGCACGGAATATACCATCGATGAAAAAGACCATGATTACGATATCGTACATATCAATACGCTCGGCTTGAAATCTCACCGCCTTGCAAAGACCGCAAAGAAAGCGGGAAAGCATGTTGTATACCATGCGCACTCAACACAGGAGGATTTCGCAAACTCCTTCCTCGGCTCAAATCTGATACTCGGCCCGTACAAGAAGTGGATAATGTCCTGCTACAACCGTGGAGATGTCATCATCACTCCCACGGAGTATTCCAAGGGACTTCTCGAGGGCTACGGCATCAAAAAACCTATATTCGCCATCTCAAACGGAATAGACCTGGACTACTACAAGCCCGCTCCCGATGACCGAAAGGAATTCAGAGAGAAATACGGTTTCTCGGACACCGACAAGGTAGTCATGTCGGTGGGCCTTTATTTCCAGCGGAAGGGCATACTGGATTTCGTTGAGCTTGCACGCTCCATGCCCGACCACAAGTTTATATGGTTCGGAAAAACTCCGCTGATATCCGTTCCGCACAAGATACGCAAGGCGGTAAGAACAAATCTGCCCAACCTGATATTTGCAGGATATGTTCAGCCCGCAGACCTCAAAAAAGCCTACATCGGCTCGGACGTGTACATGTTCCCCACCTACGAGGAGACCGAGGGAATAGTTCTTCTGGAGGCTCTCGCCTGCCGTGCGAACGTCATCGTGCGTAATATTCCCATCTTCAACTGGCTGAAAGATGAAGCCGACTGCTATAAGGCAGGAAACAACACTGAATTTGAGGACCGCATACGTGGTATCACTGAGGGACGTCTGCCCTCTCTCAGGGACGCAGGCTATGCCGCTGTGGAGGACAAGGACCTCAGCAGGATAGGCGCACGTCTTATGGAGGCATATAACTGCGCACTTAATGACAGCTCAGACAAAAAACTGAATGTATGATACACAGCACACCATGAACATTCATGGTGTGTTTCTTTTTTTCAGACATCACAAAGAATGTATTTATATTATATATAAGTATTGACATATTCGTCAAATTGAGATATAATATTAAGATGAAGAAGTAATATCTTCTGTGAACTATTACCAAAAAATCTGCGAATATCGCAGAGCTATAAAAACGGAGGTTAATATGGCGGATTATATAAGAAGGCTGCCCGTATACCTGCTGCTGGACTGCTCAGGCTCCATGGCAGGCGAACCTATCGAGGCTGTAAAGCAGGGAATCAAGGCTCTCGTTTCAGAGCTTAAAAGCGACCCGCAGGCACTGGAAACTGCCTGCCTTTCGGTAATTACATTCGACAGCTCCGCACGTCAGATAACTCCTCTGACAGAGCTTATGCTGTTCAAGGAGCCGCAGCTTGCCGCGGGCGGAGCTACCGCTCTCGGCGGAGCGCTCAAGATACTGGCAGAGTGCATCCGTGCCGAAGTACGCACCTCCACCCCCACCCAGAAGGGCGACTGGAAGCCGCTGGTATTCCTGCTGACAGACGGCGCTCCCACAGATAATCTTGACGACGGACTCGACGAGCTCAAGACCGTTGCCGCAGGAAACATTATCGCATGTGCGGCAGGTGCAAACGCAAACACGAATACTCTCAAGAAGATTACCAATAATGTACTTATGATGAATAACCTCACAGCGGGAGATATGGCGCAGTTCTTTGCGTGGGTATCCGGCTCCATCAAGGCTTCCTCCAAGAGCATCGACGCTATGCCGGGCGAGGCTGTACAGCTCCCTCCTCCCCCTCAGGGCTTCGTTATCGTACCTTAAGAACGGTGATAGTATATGGATAAAGATGACGCTATCCTCTCTGAGGAGATAAAACCCGTGCGCATCAACGGAGTGGAGTTCAAACGACCTCTCGGCTCTGTGCCGATATCCGAGGTCGAAAGGGACACCGAGATGGAGGAGGAGCCGCACCTTACCGACCGTGAGGTGATGGAGCATACTGCCTCTATCTGGCGGTACAATCCCATAAAGGACGACGGTATCGAGATGCACACGGAATATCATGCGAAGTATACACAGACCGACAGCGGAGAGATGTTCGCTGCACGTGTGCGTGGAAAAAAACACAAGCATGACGGAACAAACTGCGACGACTGGTTTGAGACCGCAGTTACAGACGGCTGTTATATCGCAGTGGTGGCAGACGGCGCAGGCTCCAAGCCGCTTTCCCGCATAGGCGCAAGACTGTGCTGCGAAAATGCCGTTGACTTCCTTAAAAAGGAGCTTTCCGCTCTTTTCAAGGACTCCCCAAATATCAGGGAGGCGCTTGCCTCGGATATGTCGGGAGAAAGCTTCATGGCCGCCTGCGGTAAGATAGCTCCGCTGGTGCAGAATGCGGCACGCTTTGCATTCGATAGCATAATAACCTACCTTAAAGGCGTATATAATGATAAAATGTACAGCGCAGCGCTTGGCAGAAAGCCTGTGCTGGCTGACCTTTCCTCCACATACCTTGCGGCGATAGTTATTCCGCTGACTGTGGACGGCGAGAAGCAGTGCTTCTCTGTCACTGCGCAGATAGGCGACGGCTGTATCTGTGCGATAAACTCCTCAGCAGACGCCGGCAGCTGCCTTAAGCTGCTTGGCGAGGCCGACAGCGGTGCGTTTTCGGGAGAGACCGATTTTCTCTCCGAAAGAACGGTGGACGGAAACATTATTGCGGGAAAGACCCGCATAAGCCGTGGCAAGTCGGATATCATAATGCTTATGACCGACGGAGTGGCGGACGACTACTTCCCCGCCCAGCCGATGGCAAAACGCCTGTACCTAGACCTGTGCCTTAACGGAATACTCCCGCTGGAGGGCGACGCCTCGGTTGCGGAGCAGCCAGAGCCGATACGCTTCCGCTCGGTTTCAATGAGCCAGCGCAGCGTGGAGCTTCAGTATGCAAAGCAGCTTATCGGTGAAAGCGACAGCGCAGAGGCAGCAGTAAATATGCTGTGGGATAAGCGCAGCTCGCTTATGTGCCACTCGCTTAAGGCATACAGGATATCCCTCGGTGATACCCCGCAGGAAAAGCTGCTGACATGGCTCGATAACTACAACGAGCGTGGCAGCTTCGACGACAGGACACTGGTTTTGATACATCTGACATAAAGATAAAGGAATAATTATAAAGAACGGATAAAACGACTAATTGCCCTACTTAATAAACATCGATTTCTGCTGAAGGACACCTTATTTTCCTTCAGCAGAAATTCATCTTAAATCCACACAACTATAAATATTCACCAGAGCCATTTCATCATTCCAAGAACGAATTTGAAGAGCCGGAACTTTCTTCA
>JAFSHE010000225.1 GCA_017440445.1 Oscillospiraceae bacterium
CCCGCACCTGTGATATATGGCTGTTCACGTACTGATACGGGCGTCCATGCAAGGGAATTCTGCTTCAATGTGCATATCGATAACCGAATTCCCTGTGAGGGCTTTGTAAAAGGGATGAATACACTTCTTCCGTCTGATATAGCAGTGCTTTCCTGTGAGGAGGTTGAGGAGGACTTTCATGCCCGATACTGCGCTAAGGGAAAGGAATATGTTTACATCATAAACAACAAGCCGCAGCGTGATGTTTTCATGCAGAATTTAGCCTTTCACTATCCCTACAAGCTTGATATTGAGGCTATGAGAAGTGCAGCAAAGCTCCTTGTAGGTGAGCATGATTTTGGCGGTTTCTGCCGTGCTGAGGGAAAGGCACGAATGAAGTCTACTGTCCGTACTATTTATGACATTTCTGTTATCGAGCAGGATGGACAGTGCGAGGTACGCATAAGCGGAAACGGATTTTTATACAACATGGTAAGGATATTGACAGGTACGCTCATATATATCAGCGAGGGCAAGCGCACCGAGCAGGATATAATAAGAGCGCTTGAAACGGGTGACCGTTCGTTCAGCGGGCTTACGCTCCCGCCGAGCGGTCTGTATCTGAATAGGGTTTTTTACTGATATCATCAAGGAAGGTGCTATATGGAGGAACGCAATAATATAAATAGCTTCCGTAAGAAACGTGCACGTCGCAAGTTTATTTTCCGTCTTGCGGTGGTCGTGCTGTTTGTTCTTGTGGTGGTCCTTATAGTGATAAACTGGAGTAAGATAATTTCTCCTCTTAAGGATGCAGCTCTCGATGTTGGTGAGGGTGGATTTCCCGTAGAGCTTCCCGGTAGTGCAGGATATACGCTTGAGGGGCTTGGAGATAATTTTTATCTGCTGACAGATACTTATATTTATACATATAACGGTGAAGGAGCGCTGATAACAGATATACAGCACGGATTCCAGAATCCTGTTTCTGACTCCAATAACAAGAGAATAGTCGTGTATGATAAGAACGGTAAGGAGTTTGATCTTTATTCACGTTCTCATCTTGTGTACGAGAAGGCTCTCGAGGACAGCATAGTGTTTGCTTCGATAGGAAATGACGACAGATGTGCTGTTGTTACCACATCCACACGATACAGCAACTATCTTTATGTATTTAATGGGGAAGGCGAGCAGATATTCCGTTGGGCATCTCCGGATTATAAGATAATGCAGGTGGAGTTTTCTGACGACGACAAGAGCATATTTGTAACTGCTCTGGGTTCAAAAGGCGGAGACCTTCAGCTTTATCTTATCAGGTTTGACCTTGATAACGCTGAATCTCACATCTGGCAGAGCTATGTTGGTGCTGATATCTCTTACTCGATAGACTACTGTTCGGATGGCATATATGTGGTTACAGACGGAGGCTGTACGCTTTTTGACAGCGTGACCGGTGCAAATACAGCGATAAGCGCTTTCAATAAGACTGTTTCGATGCTTCCCGATAATGATCAGCTTCGTACAGTTGTTTTCCGTGACCCTGCGTCCAGCGGAGATGTTATTTCTGTTTACGGAAGTGGTCTGGAGAATTCGGCTGTGCTTTATGTTGACAATCTCACAGATGTGTATGAAGCAGATGGCAGATGTTACGTGCTTTCGGGTTCACAGCTGTTTTGTTATAATTCTTCGCTTGAGCCTGTCAAGACATACGAGCTTGATGACGTGTATTCGGATGTGATAGTCATGAACGGATATGCATATCTGCTTGGATATAATGTAGTACAGCGTACAGCGTTGTAATGATTTCTTAGTTGAAAGGATATTTATGGGAACAGAATTTGCGATAGTATACGATCTTGTGGTCGTGGCAATACTTATAGGTATGCTGTTTGCAGGATTTAAAAGAGGCTTTGCAAGTGCGGTGATAAGCCTTGCGGCGGTATTTGTAGCTTTTGCATGTGCTATGATATTCAGCCAGCCCATTACAGATGCTCTGTATACAGATATCGTTGAAAAGCCTGTCGAGGAGGCTGTAAGCGCCGCACTTGATGATACGATGGATTCCATCGACCTTGCAGAGATAGCATCTATTGATTACAGCAAGGTCCTGATATCTGATGTTGCGGTAGGTGATATCGAGCCGAGATATATCGGCTCAGGAAAGGCACTTTTTGACCTTTCTGATCTTGATTTAAGCGGAACAGGCATTTCCAAGGCAGATCTTACAAAGTTCGGAATTGTAAAGGGAACGGATTTTTCGTCTGTAAACGCAAAGACGGCTGAATTCACCATGACGGATATCGACCGCTACGGACTGGGACAGATGGCAGTTGCTCAGTATATCGCTGTAAGCATGCAGAAGACCGATCTTTTCGATACATTTGCTGAGTTTGTAGGAGATGTTGGTAAGGCAGTACCTGCTTTCTTCGGTACGATGTCGCAGGAGATAGTAAACGGAAGCGTTCCATCACTGCGTTCAGTGATACTGGTGATGATCTCGAGTGCTTCAAATGCAAAGGATGCTGTTATTAACGGTATTGTAGAGCCATGTGTGAGGATCGCTGTTCAGACTATTGCGTTTGCTGTTATCTTCATCGTTGTATCCATACTGCTTAATCTGCTTGCAAAGCTGCTGGAGTTTGTGAACAAGATACCTGTTATTGGTGGACTTAACGCATTCTGCGGCGGAGTGGTAGGTGTGGTACAGGGACTCCTTACAATATGCGTGGTTTGTCTTGCAGTCAGAATGGTAACTGTACTTACAGGCGGTAATATAATGTTTTTCAATAATGCCGCAATTGATTCTTCAATTATATTCAAGTATTTCTATGATTTTGAACTGTTGAACTTCATAAGCTGATAAACAGAGAGATAAGGTGATAAAAATGATTATGTGTTCAAGATGTAAAAAGCGTCCTGCGGCGGTGTTTATATCCTCGCTCCAGGGTGCTGAAAGAAAGAACGAGGGTCTGTGCCTGAAGTGTGCCAAGGACCTCGGCATGCCGCAGATAGATGATTATCTGAAACAGATGGGGATATCCGAGGAGGATTTCGATAATGTTTACGAAACCATGTTCGGAGAGAACGGCATGCTGGATAATGAGATACTGAAAAATCTCAGTGCAGATGGCGAGGATGGAATTGCCATGCCTGACATCAACGAGCTTTCGGACATCCTTAACGATGAAAAGAGTGACGATGACCACTTTGAACATGGCGGAGCAAATACGATGCCAAGCTTTTTGAAAAACCTCTTTGGCGGGTCGTTTTCAGGTGATAAGAAGTCGGGCGAAGGTAGTGAAAGCTCCTCTGCAGATAATAAGAAGAAAAAGGAAAAGACTGATAAGAAGCGCAAGTTCCTTGAAACATACTGTACCAATCTTACCAGACGTGCAAAGGATGGCAAGATAGATCGTATTATCGGTCGTGACAGGGAGATATACAGAGTTCTTCAGATACTGTCCCGTAGAACAAAGAACAACCCCTGCCTTATTGGTGAACCGGGTGTCGGAAAAACTGCGATAGCAGAGGGCATAGCATTACGCCTTGTCAGCGGAGATGTTCCCTTCAGACTCCAGGGGAAGGAGCTGTATCTTCTCGACCTTACAGCACTTGTTGCGGGAACACAGTTCAGAGGACAGTTTGAAAGTCGTGTGAAATCCCTTATTGACGAGGTGAAGGCAGCGGGTAACATAATCCTGTTTATTGACGCGGTGCACAATCTTGTCGGCACAGGCGATTCAGAGGGCACGATGAATGCCGCTAATATGTTTAAGCCTGCGCTTTCCCGTGGAGAGCTTCAGGTGATCGGCGCTACGACATTCAACGAGTACAGAAAGCATATTGAAAAGGACAGTGCATTGGAGCGCCGTTTCCAGCCTGTCACCATAACAGAGCCTACCATCGACGAAACTGTGGAGCTTCTTGAGGGAATCAAGGAGTATTACGAGGCTCACCACAAGGTGAAGATATCCTCCGAGCTTACAAGAATGTGCGCAGTGCTTTCCGAGAGATACATCAATGACAGATTTCTGCCCGACAAGGCGATAGACCTGCTTGACGAGTCCTGTGCATGCGCAAGCCTTGTAAATGAGGATATAACCGAGTACGAGAAGCTGAAATCAGAGACCGAAAAGCTCAAAGCCGAGGAAACAAAGCTTGGCGAGGGCGCTGAAATCGACTACGAGAAGATGGCTGAGCTTAAAACTCAGATAGCAAAAAACGAAGCACGTATATCTGAAATAAAGGATAAGGCAGAGAATGTCAATGTCACCATGGATGATCTTGCAAAGGTCATAGAGATGTGGACAGGTATTCCCGCAAACAAGATTCAGGAGACCGAGTACAAGCGTATCGCTCATCTTGAGGATAACCTCAAAGAAAGAGTGATCGGTCAGGACGAGGCTTGCCTTGCCGTGGCTAAGGCGATAAAGCGCACGAGAGTACAGCTCTCCGAGCGCCGCAGACCTGCGTCCTTTATTTTCGTTGGACCGACAGGCGTAGGAAAGACAGAGCTTGTAAAGGTGCTTGCAAAGGAAATGTTTGATACGGTTGAGCCGCTTATTAGGCTTGACATGTCTGAGTACATGGAAAAGCACAGCGTTTCCAAGATAATCGGCTCACCTCCCGGATATGTCGGATATGACGAGGCGGGACAGCTTACTGAAAAGGTACGCAGAAAGCCGTATTCTGTTATCCTGTTTGATGAGATAGAAAAAGCTCACCCCGATGTCATGAATATTCTTCTCCAGATACTTGACGAGGGTAAGATAAACGATGCTCATGGCCGCTCAGTAAGCTTCGAGAATACCATTATCTGCATGACATCAAATGCAGGCTCGGGTCACAGCACGGGTGGAATTGGTTTCTCCAAGACTGATGGAGATATCAGTAAGGAACGTGCTATGAAGGGCCTTAAGGACTTCCTGCGTCCAGAGTTCCTCGCACGAATTGATGAGATAGTCGTGTTTACACCTCTTTCCGTTGAGGATTACGCAAGAATTGCAAAGCTCATGCTTGAGGAACTTAGAAATCCTCTCAAGGAGAAGCGCATGGAGCTTGAGATATCCGACGATGTGTACACTGTTGTTGCGAAAAAGTCCCATGGCGGAAAATTCGGCGGCAGAGATATCCGCCGTGTAATAAGAACCGAAATAGAGGATGTTTTAGCGGAAACCATTATAGATAATGTAGATAAGAGCATCAGCAGGATAATCATTTCCGCTGACGGCGATAAAATAAAGGTGACCGCACAATGAGCGTTGTTGTCATAACCGGAGGCACAGGCGCTATCGGGTATGCGATAGCCAAGGAGTACGCCGCTTCGGATGATGTTATAATCACTTACAATTCCAGAGATGATGTGGCTAAGCATATAAGCAGCTTGCTGCGCTGTAAGGCGGTACAGGCTGACGTTTCCGACAGGGAGAGCGTTGACCGTGCGGTTGAGCAGATACTTCGGGAATACGGTCATATCGATGTTCTTGTGAATAATGCGGGAATATCCCAGATAAAGCTGTTTACCGATACTACCTCCGCAGATTGGGAGCGGATGATAGGTGTGAACCTTACAGGCTGCTTCAATATGACACAGGCATGTGTAGGCTCAATGATATCCCGCAAAAGCGGTGCGATAGTAAATATTTCTTCCGTGTGGGGAGTACATGGTGCATCCTGCGAGGTGGCATACTCTGCATCAAAGGCGGGAGTGATAGGAATGACAAAGGCTCTCGCTAAAGAGTTAGGCGCATCGGGAATAACAGTGAATTGCATCGCCCCTGGAGTTATAGACAGCCCCATGAACAGCACTCACCTTAATGAGGAGGAGCTTGCCGAGCTTTGCGATGCTACTCCGCTCATGCGGCTTGGCAGGGCAGAGGAGGTCGCACAGGCTGTACGGTCTATTGCTGAAAACAGATTTATCACGGGACAAGTTCTCGGAGTAGACGGCGGATTTTATTGAAGATACATTTTTAACCATTATATTGAGGTCATATTTGTTCTTTTGTACAAAATGATGATAAACTCGTATCAAAGTTTGTCAAATAAATCTCAAATAACGGGTTGAATTTTAGGTAAAAATAGTGTATAATTAATCTTGATTTGATTATTTGGAACTATGTTCCGAAAAAAGGAGAAAAACTATGAATTTTGCACTTTCTGTTCTGTCGGATGCAGCTGCGGCAGAATCACAGGGCGTAATTGACAGGCTCCAGAGCTATGCTGGCTCGGCAGAGCAGTCTATCGCTCAGCAGCAGCTTGTAGATCCTGATTACTGGAGCACGGTCGGAATTATCACGATAACAGGAATTCTCGTAGTATTCCTGATCCTTGCGATACTTATCTTCTTCTTTTGGCTGATGGGTACTATATTTAAGGCTATAGATAAGAGCAAGGCTAAGAAAGCAGAAGCAGCAAAGGCTGCCGCAGCAGCTGAAGCTGCAAAGGTCGTTTCTGCTCCTGTTGTTGAGGAGATCGCAGAGGATGATTACACAGACGATGATGAGATAATCGCAGTAATCAGTGCAGCTATTGCGGCATATTCCGAGCAGGACGGCAAGGCTTATGAGATAAGAAGCATCAAGCGCAGAGATAACAGAACACGTTCTGCGTGGAGCCTTGCAGGTATAGGCGATAATACACGCCCGTTCTGATAAAACGACAGAAAGGATAATTAAGTCACATGGAAATATTTGTTGATACCCTTACGGGGCTTGTGAACAGCTCCGGTTTTATGGGACTGAATATTCAGAATATCATAATGATTCTGCTGTCGTTCGTCCTGTTTTATCTTGCTATCGTAAAGCAGTATGAGCCGCTGCTTATGCTTCCTATCGCTTTTGGTATGCTGCTTACAAACCTGCCTATGACAGGTCTGTATCATGCAGAGCTGTGGGATCCTGCTACAAATCCTTATTATGCGCCTGAGTATATCGAACAGGCAGGCGGGGTAGTGGTCAATTACGTAAAAGAGGCGAGCCTTGATTACGGCAGAGTTCTTCACGAGGGCGGTCTTCTGGATATGTTGTATCTTGGCGTTAAGCTTCAGATCTATCCTCCGCTGATATTCCTCGGAATTGGCTCTATGACGGACTTCGGTCCGCTGATCGCAAACCCTAAGAGCTTCCTGCTTGGCGCTGCTGCGCAGGGTGGTATCTTTATTACATTCCTCGGCGCATGTCTGCTTAACCTCACAGGCGTTGCGGATTTCGCACTTAAGGAAGCTGCATCCATCGCTATTATTGGTGGTGCAGATGGTCCTACTGCGATCTTCCTTACTTCCAAGCTTGCACCTCAGCTGCTCGGTTCTATCGCAGTTGCTGCATATTCGTACATGGCGCTTGTGCCTGTTATCCAGCCCCCTATTATGAAGCTTCTCACAACAGAGAAGGAGCGTTCTGTAAAAATGGGTCAGCTCCGTCAGGTATCCAAGATTGAAAAGGTTGTATTCCCTGTTGCGGTTACAGTTATCGTTGCTCTTATCGTTCCCGATGCTGCATCCCTTGTTGGTATGCTTATGCTGGGTAACCTGATGAAGGAGAGCGGTGTCTGCGACAGACTTGTCAAGACAGCTCAGAACGAGCTGATGAATATCATCACGATATTCCTCGGAACAACAGTTGGTGCTACGGCTGTTGCAGCAAACTTCCTCAGCATTAAGACGCTGTTTATTATTGCGCTTGGTCTTATTGCATTCTGCATGGGTACAGCATGCGGTGTTCTGCTTGGCAAGCTGATGTATCTTATCTCCGGCGGAAAGATCAATCCTCTTATAGGTTCCGCAGGCGTATCTGCCGTTCCTATGGCAGCTCGTGTATCTCAGAAGGTGGGTCAGGAAACAAACCCCTCCAACTTCCTGCTGATGCACGCTATGGGTCCGAACGTTGCGGGCGTTATGGGTTCCGCAGTTGCTGCAGGCGTTCTGCTGAGCGTTCTCGGTTAATAAAAAAACGGCTGTATAGGCAACTGTACAGCCGTTTTCTTTTAAGTCAGGAGTTAAATATGGAAGTGAAATTTCTGCCTGCTACAAGAGATGATGTCGAAAAGATATACTTCGACATGAAAGCGGTCATGTGTGCGTATGAGAAAAAACATGTCCTTATGCTTGAGGACGAGCTTATGGAACTATATAACCGCATAAAGGCTAATTTATCTTATTACAGAATTGTAAGATATATGGGTAATTCTGTTGGACATTTTTGTTTCAGAGCGTCGGAAGAACACATGGTCATTGAAGATATCTGTATCGATAATTATTTCAGATATAAGGGCGCATGTACGCAGATACTGCGAAAGTGTATTTCCGAAACAGAGCTACCGATAGTTGCTGAGATGTATGCAACGAATACTGCTGCGGTTTCTGTATTCAGAACTAATGGGTTTATTATAAAAGAGTGGATAAATGACCGAAAATTTGTTATGATTTATAAGAACGACCAACCGTTCTCCGGTGGTGATTTTTCTGTTGACCAGAGGATAAGCGATTTTATCAAGAATTCCGTGAAGCCTGAAAAAACAATAAAAAAGACCAGATCAAGAAAACGTGATAAGGAAAAAAATAAAGCGTGAGCGGATGCTCACGCTTATGTTATTGGTGTAAGTTTATCTCATCAGTTGTCTTTCATCGCAGTATTCACATATAAGGATATCTCCGTATTTCCTGAAGCTTGCAGGCAGGTATTTTTCTGTCTGGGTCACACACTTTGGATTGCCGCAGCATATATCTTTGTGGATGCTTCCCGAAAGCAGCGGGTTAGGACGAAGCTCGTTGTTGAGTGTTGTGAGGATAAGCGCCATGCGCACGTACATACCGTAATTCGCCTGCTTGTAGTAAGCAGCACGAGGGTCGTCGTCCACTTCTACATCTATCTCATTTACTCGGGGCAGGGGATGCATAACTATCATGTCGGACTTTGCAAGTGCCATTTTTTCACGTGTAAGACGGTAAACATCCTTCTGCTTTTCGTATTCCTCTGCACTCTCGAAGCGCTCACGCTGTATTCTTGTCATATAAAGCATGTCTACATCGGGAATTGCCTCGTCGATGGTATCGACCTCACGGAATTCACACCCTCTTGCCACCAGTACATCCTTGATGTAGGAGGGGAGTGCAAGCGCAGGTGTGGATATGAGTATAAATTTGTTGTTCGGATAACAGGAAAGTGCCTTTGCTAGGGAGTGTACGGTACGTCCGTATTTGAGGTCGCCGCAGAGACCTATTGTAAGACCGTCAAGTCTGCCAAGCTCCGTCTGGAGTGTGAGCAGGTCAGTGAGAGTTTGTGTAGGATGGAGATGACCGCCGTCGCCTGCGTTGATAACAGGACAATCGGCATTCAGTGCGGCAGCCTTTGCAGAGCCCTCCTGATTGTGGCGCATTACAAGTATATCAGCGTAAGTGCTGACGATTTTAATGGTGTCCTTCAGATTTTCTCCCTTTGCAACAGAGGAGTTGCCGGGATTATCAAAGCCGATTATGCTTCCGCCAAGTCTTATCATAGCTGACTGAAAGCTCATCTGAGTCCTTGTTGACGGCTCGTAGAAAAGCGTAGCCATGATCTTTCCCTTGCATTTTTCCGAGTAGGTCTCGGGGCGGCGCATGATGTCCTGTGCAAGTCGTATCATGGAATTCCACTGATGTACGGAGTAGTCTTCCGTGTCAATAAGATGATTGTATCTCTGATTCATACTTCCTCACCTTTCCTTGTTCATACTTAATAATATTATAGCAAATAACGTAAGTGATTTCAATAAGTTTTAAAAATTTTTTCGTATCATGAGCAAATTGGTTTCATTTTGTCAGTAAATATGCTATAATAAAAAAGCTCATATCAAATGCTTTCAGCAATTGCGCTTTTTTATTGAAACATACCTGATGTCTGCTGTCGCAGACAAACGGCTGTCGCCGTATCGCAGAGCGTTGCTCTGCGGGTATGTAATAGAAATAACTTTAAAATATTAAGGAGTTAATATGTCACAGTCTATTGTACATCATGAAAAATATCATGGAGAGTTCAGTATGGAGCTTGCAGCGGTGTGTGACATCACCCGCAGCAGCATGAGTGTATTATATTATGATCTTTCTCTTGACAGAAGCGTTGCCCGCTCCGTTGCATTAAAATGTACATTAAAACCGGAAAATATCTGTACAGAGCTTGCAAA
>JAFSHE010000226.1 GCA_017440445.1 Oscillospiraceae bacterium
AGCAGCGCACCTGCTGTGTCGTCTACTGAGGAGGTATCCGAGGTATCGTCCGCACCTGAAACCACTGTTTCTGAATCCGCAGAAGAATCTGTTGAAGAACCTGTTGAGGAGGTATCATATATGGAAAAGTATAAGGATATTATTATTGAACTGCCGCCTGATGGCGTGTTTGATGCTAAGGATGATGTTACATATCCTGAGTTCAAGAAATACAGATATTATTCAAACACCACTGAAAGAGAATCCAGGGTGAATGTGCTTCTGCCACCTGATTATTCCGAGGATAAGAAATATCCCGTGCTGTATGTGCTTCACGGCTACTACGACAACGAGGACTGGATGACAAGGGATATCGTCGGATTCAGCGAGATGCTGTCAAACCTCTATGCAAGCGGCGAGGCAGAGGAAATGATAGTCGTATGCCCTTATATCTTCGTCAGCAAGGAGCTTGCATGGTGCACAGGAATGGACCTTACAAATTCGCTGTGCTACGATAATTTTATCAATGATCTTACCACCGATCTGATGCCGTTTATTGAAAGCACCTTTTCTGTTGCAACGGGACGTGAGAATACCGCAATAACAGGCTTTTCCATGGGCGGCAGGGAGTCGCTGTTTATTGGTTTCCAGCTTCCCGACAGATTCGGATATATCGGTGCGGTAGCTCCTGCTCCGGGACTCACTCCCGTTGCAGGCTCTGCTGCACATCCCGGACAGATGCAGGAGGACGAGCTGACATTTTCCGAAAATGCTCCTTATCTGCTGATGATAAGCTCATCAAACACTGATGGTGTGGTGGGTACATATCCTAAATCCTATCACAAGATGCTTACTGTAAATGAAACTGAACATCTGTGGCACGAAATACCGGGTACAGGTCATGACCATACCAGTGTAAAGCCGCATCTGTATAATTTCTGCAGGATGATATTCAAAGGAGAGTAATCCTGAATAGATATGTCAGTGTAGGCAGCAAAAAAGACAAAAGCAGGATAAAATAACTGTGCGCTAATGTGCTTGCTGTCACAAGGGAGATTTCGATAATCACAACTAAAAAACTACCGACACCGTTTTGGAAATGGTGTCGGTTTTTGTATATTGGTATTGCGTTTTCTAATGAAATGTATTACAATTAAAGCACGGAATAAACTTCATGTGATATTTATGAGGTAAAAGATGAAGATAATATTCGTCCGTCACGGACATCCCGATTATGTAAACGACTGCCTTACTCCTTTGGGACATGAGCAGGCTGAAAAGGCTGCACAGCGCCTTAAAAATGAGGGTATACAGCAGATATTCAGCTCCCCCTATGGCAGGGCGTATGAAACGGCGCAGCACACTGCTTCTATCCTTTCGCAGGATGTGCAGAAGCTGGATTTCATGCGGGAGATAAAATGGGGTTCATCAGACGGTAATGCGGTCTATGCCGATGGTCACCCGTGGGATACCTCGCTTTATGCGGTATCGCTTGGGAACTCGCTTATGGACGATAGCTGGACTAAGCAGCCGCCCTTCTGCAATAACATCGTTTTCTCTGAGATAGAGCGAGTGGCAGCTAAGTCTGACGAATGGCTTGAGAGCCTTGGCTACAAACGAGAGGGAACAAATTACCGTGTGATCGGTGAGAACACAGACAGGACTATTGCGTTATTCAGTCACGGTGGATCCTCCTCGGCGCTGTTTGCGCATCTGCTGAACCTGCCGTTTTTCTATCTGTGCAGGGCGCTGTGTCCTGATTTTACATCCATAACGGTGCTTAGCTTGTCGGATATCAGGGGAGCGCTCACAACTCCCATGATAGAGCTTGCAAA
>JAFSHE010000227.1 GCA_017440445.1 Oscillospiraceae bacterium
ACAGCGTGGAATACGTACAGGCGAGGAGCTTCGTGTTTCTATGGCAGTAAGCACGCTGTCGCTGTCCGAAAAGCCCTTTATCCTGCGGTCGAAATACTTCAGACCTCTTGCCATGATATCCGAGATGTGTTCAGGAAACAGCTTTCTGAGGTCTGCGCCCTCCACTCCGAGGGGATATGTGGGAGTTACCCGCCCAAGCGTGAATGCCCCGCCGTTACCGACGAATTCACGTGTAAGCATGGCGGGAGCCTTTCCGCTGCCGCCCGAAAGCTCGTATGCATTCGCCTCAAGCCTGTGGATGAATTCCGCACCCGCAAGCGGGGAAGTGCCGAAGTCATCGGGGGTCACGGATACCAGCACCGCACTGTTTGCATTTTCTCCTGCACGGTCGAAATAGCTCATGCCGTTGGTGACTATCGTACCGTTTTCGCTTGCCGATGCCACAACATATCCACCCGGACACATGCAGAAGGTGTACACGCCCCGCTCACCCTCACGGTAGGAAAGCTGGTACTCTGCGGGCGGGAGCGCAGGATGTCCTGCGTACTTTCCATACAGAGCCGCATTTATATCCGTCTGAAGATGCTCTATCCTCGCACCGATGGAAAACGGCTTAGGCTGCATTTCTATACCGTTTTTCAGCAGCATGGAGAACGTATCGTGCGCCGAGTGTCCCACGGCAAGCACCAGTGCGCCGCAGCGCTCCTTTGCGCCGTTTACGGTTATCTCAGAGATGTGTCCGCTGTTAAGGGATATCTCCTCAAGCGGGGAGAGAAAGCGTACCTCGCCGCCGTATTCGATTATCTTATTGCGGAGGTTCTTTACCACAGCACGCAGCTTGTCAGTGCCGATGTGCGGCTTTGCCTTTGTGAGTATCTCCTCAGGCGCACCGAATTCGCACAGGCGCTCCAGCACACGTGAGCAAAGCGGATCGCCTATCCTTGTGGTAAGCTTGCCGTCAGAGAATGTACCTGCGCCGCCCTCGCCAAACTGCACGTTTGTGGAGGTGTTGAGCTTTCCGCCCTTCCAGTAGCCCTCAACAGCGCTGATGCGCTCGTCCATCGCCGCACCACGCTCCAGTACAATGGGGCGGTATCCGAATTCACACAGGGTGAGTGCACAGAACATTCCCGCAGGACCAAATCCTGCGATATAGATATCTCCCTGCGGCTTTTCACTGCCGAAAGAGATCTCAAGCGGTGTGTTGTCGTGCAGACGAACGTTCTGCAGCTTCTCCGACAGCCTGCGCTCTTTCTCAGCGCTGTGAAGCTCCACATAAACGGAGCTTACAAAGCATATCTCACGCCGTGCGTCTACTGAGGTCTTGTACAGACGTGCCGTCCTGATATCTTTTTTGCTGACAGAAAGCAAGGATAATGCCTTGCTTACGGCATTATCCTTCGCTTCGTCAAGAGTTGTTTTGATCTGTGATACTATTATTGCCATTGTTATTCCGCCTTTGGTTCGGCATTGATGGTTACCTTGTAGGTTCCCGATACCCAGCACTGCTGCTCTCTGCCCTTGATAAGCAGTGTAACGGGAACATCCTGTGTACCCTCGCGAATCGTTACGCCAAGCAGATTTGCGGTGATGGCGATATCCGATGCGGAAAGCTCGCTGAGCATTCCCGAGGGACCGATTACGGTAACTACAAGCTCACGTGTCAGCAGTGAAACATCGAAGTTATCGGGAGGATTGATGATGCTGATGTTGGTTACTGTGTAGTCAAGCTTTCCGTAGTCTGCGGTCTGGAACTCGATACGTGCCGTGTTGTTTCCGGAAAGATTCTTGTAGCCCTCAGGCAGGGAGATGGGGATACTTACTGTCTTTGTGAGGGTAAGCTCTGACAGGTCTATTGTTTCGATGACCAGCTCGCTCAGATGGTCGATGGAGTTATCAGGCGCAGCCACCGTGA